>JARKSS010000293.1 GCA_029974175.1 Vicinamibacterales bacterium | reverse complement strand
CTGAACTCGATCGAGGCGCTGGTCCTGCAGCTGGAGCAGGCCCCCGGCGACCGGCGGCTCCTGAACGACGTCTTCAGGCCGTTCCACACGATCAAGGGCAACGCCGGCGCCCTCGGCCTTGCCCGCATCCAGGAAGTCGCGCACCGGGTGGAGAACCTTCTCGACCTCGCGCGCTCGGGCAAGCATCCGGTCGGGGCCAGGGAGATCGACGTCATCCTGTCGGCGGTGGACGTACTGCTCACGATGGTCGCCAACGTCGGACGGCGGCTGCGCGGCGAGGAAACCGAGAGCGACGAGGCGCGCCGGGTCGCGCTCATGGCCACCGTCGAGGCCCTCGTGGAGGGCGGCGGCCAGGCCCAGCCGGTGGCGGTGGTTCGCGCCGCCGAAGCCCCGCATGCGCAGGACATCCCCAAGCTTGCGGCAGCGAAGTTGCCTCGCGCCGGGCAGGTCGAGACCGTCAAGGCGGAGGCAACGCCAGGCGCCGTCGCGCCGTCGGCTGCGGCCGAAGCCGCGACCGGATCGGTGAAGGTTGACACCGCCAAGCTCGACAACCTCGTTGACATGATCGGCGAGCTCGTGATCGTCCAGTCACTCATCGACCAGGATCCAGCGCTTCGGCGCGCCGCCGACGGCAGGCTGACGGGCAACCTCGCCCAGCTGCGGCGGGTCACCGCCGACCTGCAGCGCAGCGCGATGTCGATGCGGATGGTACCCATCCGGCCGACCTTCCAGAAGATGGCGCGCCTCGTGCGCGACCTCTCGCGCAAGGCGGGCAAGCAGGTGGAGCTGGTGTTGAGCGGCGAGGACACCGAGCTCGACCGCAAGGTGGTCGAAGAGATCAACGACCCGTTGATGCACATGGTCCGCAACAGCCTGGACCACGGCATCGAGCCCCCCGATGTCCGCGTTCGCGCGGGCAAGCCGCCCACCGGCCGGCTGACCCTGAGCGCCTGCCACGAGGCGGGAACGATCGTCATCGCGATCAGCGACGACGGGGCGGGACTCGACACGGCGAAGATCCGGGAGAAGGCCGTCGCCAAGGGTCTGCTCTCGCCAACCGACGCTCTGACGCCATCCGACATCCACCAGCTCATCTTCCAGCCGGGCTTCTCGACGGCGAACACCGTGACGGAGATCTCCGGGCGCGGCGTCGGCATGGACGTCGTCCGGCGGAACATCGACGCGCTGCGGGGACGGGTGGAGATCCAGACGGAGGCGGGTGCCGGGACGACGTTTCTCGTCAAGCTACCGCTCACGCTGGCGATCCTCGACGGCCTGCTGGTGAGCGTGGGGCAGGAGCGCTTCGTCCTGCCCACCTACTGCGTCCGCGAGTCGCTGCGTCCGTCCCGCGAGGACGTACATGCCGTGCAGGGCGAGGCGGCGCTGGTGCAGGTGCGCAACAAGCTGATCCCGCTCGTGGTGCTGTCCGAGCTGTTCGGCGTACCGCGCGCCATCGCCAACCCCTGGGACGCGGCAGTCGTCGTGATCGAGTCGGACGGCAGGCAGGTCGCGCTGGTCGTGGACAGCCTGATCGGGAAGCAGGAAGTGGTGATCAAGTCCCTTGGCCAGGTGTTCTCGAGCGTGGCTGGCGTCGCCGGCGGGGCGATTCTTGGTGACGGCAGGATCGGTCTCATCCTCGATCCCGGCGGAGTGATTGGCCTGATGGCCGGCTGGCCCGCCCGGGCAGCGTAGGGACGGAGAGTCACGATGAGCAGCGAAGAAGCCGGCAAGGGAACGGGTCCGTTGGCGGGGATCGCGGGCAAGCACCTGACTTTTGCCTTGAGCGACGAGGAGTACGGGGTCTCGGTCCTGAAGGTCCGCGAGATCATCAAGATGATGGAGGTGACGCTGGTTCCCCGGATGCCGCCGCACGTCAAAGGGGTGATCAACCTCCGCGGCAAGGTGATCCCGGTTATCGACCTGCGCGTGAAGTTCGGGTTCCCGCCGCAGGAGTACACCGAACGCACCTGCATCATCGTTATCGAGGTGACCACGCAGCAGGGCGTCAAGGTGATGATGGGCACCATCGTGGACTCGGTGTCGGAGGTCATCAACATCACGGCCGATGAGATCGAGGAAACGCCGGACTTCGGTGAGCGGGTCGACACCGACTCCATCAAGGGGATCGCCAAGGTGAAGGGCACGGTCAAGATCCTCCTCGACCTGGACCGGGTGCTGGGCGGCGACGCCATCCGAGTGGCAGCCTAGCCCGGGTTGTTCGTGAAGGCGGGCTGAAGGGCAGCTGCGAGGCGGCCGGCGGGTCTCATCCGGGTTCCCGGGAGCGAAGGAAGGAACGTGGCCCAAGCGCTGAACATTCTCATCGTGGACGACTCGGTGATGATGCGGACCCTCATCAAGCGGGTCGCCAGGCTGTCACAAGTGCCGCTCGGCGAAATCTACGAGGCGTCCAACGGCGCCGAGGCGATCGACGTGCTCGAGCGGCACGACGTCCACGCGATCTTCACCGACATCAACATGCCGGTGATGAGCGGCACGGAGCTGCTGCGCGAGATCGGCCGGCGCGAGTGCTGGAAGCACCTGATCCGCGTCATCGTCTCGACCGACGGGTCGAGTGCGCGGCGCGAAGAGGTGCGGGATCTGCAGGTGCAGCTGTACGTGGAGAAACCGTTCCGTCCGGAGGTGATGTGTGACGTCCTCTCTCAGGTTGCGGCGTGTCCCGAGCCCCGGTGAACACCTGGATGGAATCTGCCAGGCGTTCGTCAACGTCGCAGAGAGTTCGTACGCCTCCTTCGTCCAGGCCTGCGACGCAACCATGCTGAGGGACGCCCTCGCGCTCCTCGGCGACGAGGACCGTTGGCTGCACGCCGCGGTGGACTTCCGGGGCGCCTTCGGCGGGACCTTCCAGATGGCATTGCCCGAGAGCCTGGCCAGGGAGCTGGTCGCCACATGCATCGGCCTCGACCCCCAGGAGCAGGTCGAGGACGCCCACGTCCTGGACCTGGCGGGCGAGATGGCAAACATGGTGTGCGGCGACTGGCTCACGCGGGCGTGCCACCGCCGCCGCTTCGACCTGCGGCCTCCGCTCGTCGTGCCGCTTCCGCCCGGATGGAACCCCGAACGTTGGGGCTTGCCCGGCGCCCCGGACGGCGCCGTCATGTGCGTGAACGACGTCCCTGTCTGCCTCCGCCTTTCCTTCGTCGAACAGCCGGTCTAGCAGGCCACTGAAGAACATCGCCGTACTTCACGACCACCAGTTCGTCCTCTGGCCCGTCAGCTGCCGGGATGGCTCTCCGAACCGGGTGTCGGCAAACCGACACCGGCCCCCGACTTGATCGCTTGCGTGGCCGCGAGTTGATCGCTTGCACGGACCCCAGGCGGGTACGAACGTGATCGCCAAGGCAGGCACGCGCCTTGCTTGCCGCCTCTGCTGATGAGGTAGTGCCGTTCGGACTGCGGAGGACCCATGTCGAGCAATTCCGTTCAATCTGTCGATCGCATCCTGGACCTCGCCCGCGCCTTGGTACAGCGGTTCGACTCGAACCGTGACGGGCAGCTCTCACAGGACGAGTTCGGCTCGATGCTGAGGCAAGTTCTTGGGAGCGAACCAGGTGCGACGTTCTCGGGCACCGCAGCGGCCGCGTCCTCGAACGCCGCGGCTACGACCTCGGTGACTTCCCAGCTGGGCAGGCGGATCTACGCGCCGATGCTCGGCTTCAACACCGCCAAGCTGAACAACGCGAGCCACCTCACGCCGAAATACATCTTCGCGCGCGCCTGGCAGGACAAGGGCCAGGCGGACATGGCGCTCCTGAAGGATGAGGACGCGAGAAAGGCGTACATGGAGAAGTTCCTCGCCTCGCTCACTCCGGAGTTCGAGAAGCAGGGGTGGCGGGTGCTGGCGGTGAAGAACGAGAAGCTCCAGCTCGAGGGGGGGCCCGACAACACCCCGCCCCACTGGATCGACACGGTCATCGACATCGGCGGGAGAGCGGCCGGAGCGTGGAACAGGGTGTAATGGGCAACGCGCACCGTTCGCAATTAGGGTGGACTAGTTCCCGGTGAGTGCCAGGCCGACGAAGATCTCCTCGTTCCCCATCTCGAACGGGCAGAGCACGCGCGTGACCTCGGAGCCGTAACGGGTACTGAAATCCGAGCCGACCGTCACCGTCGGGATCGAGATGTCGCAGGGCAGCCCTTCGGCGACCAACTTCGACCGGAACAAGCCGGCGATCATGTTCGCCATCTCGCCCATCGCGTCGGGCATCTCGCCATTCACCTCCGCCGCCTCCATCCCGAGCATTGCCCCTGTGATGGCGCGCGCGGCGGCGAAGCCGCTGTACAGCGTCACCAGGCCGCTGATCCCTCCGGCGAACCCCACCGTGGCGACCACGTTGGCCATGGGCGCGAACGCGGAGGGCTCGATCGGCGGGCACGACCGCAGCGTGGTGCCGGCCATCGTCTCGAAGACCTCGTGGGTGGCCGCGACGAGGTGCGCTATCAGGTGATCCTTCATGCGCCGCCCTCCACGCCGGCTGTCACCGCCTGGATCTTCTCCCGCATCGTCTCGGGCGTGAACGGCTTCACCACGTAGTTGTTCACGCCCGCCTCGACGGCCGCGACGATGTCGTCGTGCGCCGCGTTGGTGGTCACCATCAGGATCGGCAGCTGCTCGCGGCTCCTGGAGGTCCGTACAGAGCGGACGAACTCGATCCCACTCATCTCGGGCATGTTCCAGTCGGTGATGACCAGGTCCACCCGATCCTTCGCCAGGCGGTCGATCGCCTCGCGCCCGTTCGACGCTTCGATAATCTCGTTGTGGCCGAGCTTTTTGAGCGTGTTGATGATGATCCGCCGCATGGTGGACGAATCATCCACGACAAGAAGGTGCATACCGCCTCCCGGGGCTTAGTGGCCGTACACGTTCCTAATCGGCCACCCGGGCGCGGGCTTGAGCGAAACGTGGAGAACCGGGCCGTCCCTGTTCCGGAACGGGTCAGGCGTGACGCGCGGGGCGCTCGGCCCTGCTGGTATCGACCTGCTGGCGGTTCAGCTTGTCGATCAGCGTCGTACGGCTGAGCTGTAACAACCGTGCCGCCCGGCGCTTGTTCCCCCCGGTCATCTCCAAGGACCGCAGGATGAGGTCGCGTTCCAGCTGCGACACCACCGAGACGAAGTCGAGCCCCTCTTCCGGGATGGAGAGGGTGGGCAGCACGGGGTGGCGCCCCGGCTCGCGGATGTCCTCGGGCAGCGCCTCCACCGGGATCGGCTGGTCCCCAAGCGAGGCGCTCATCGCGACGGCGTGCTCCATCGCATTCTCGAGCTGGCGGATGTTCCCCGGCCAGGAATAGTCCATCAGGCGCCGGAGGGTTTCCTGCCCGAGCGGCTTGACCGGGAGGTTGTTCAGCCGGCTGCAGGTCGCGACGAAGTGCTGGGCCAGGATGGGGATGTCCTCGCGCCGCTCGCGCAGCGGCGGCAGCGGCACGCGGATGACGTTCAGTCGGTAGTAGAGGTCCTCGCGGAACTCGCCGGCCTTGACCTTCTGAGCGAGGTCCACGTTGGTCGCGGCGATGACGCGGGCGTCGAACTTGATTGGCCGCGACTCGCCCACCCGCTCGATCTCGCGCTCCTGGAGGGCCCGAAGCAGCTTGGCCTGGAGGGAGAGGGGCATCAGCCCCACCTCGTCGATGAACAGGGTGCCGCGGTGCGCGAGTTCGAACCGGCCCACGCGGCTCGTCACCGCGCCGGTGAAGGCGCCCTTGGCGTGGCCGAAGAGCTCGGCCTCCGCCAGGCTTTCCGGGATCGCGGCGGCGTTGAACGCCACGAAGCGCTGTGCGGCCCGAGGGCCGTTGCGGTGGATGGTCCTGGCGATCAGCTCCTTGCCGGTGCCGGTCTCGCCCTGGATCAGCACGGTGCTGTTCATCGGGACCACGAGCTCGAGCAGCGAGAAGACCCGTTTCATTGCGGGGCTCTGGCCGATCACCTCCGAGAAGTCGCGCCGGGCCCGTAAGCGGGCATGCAGTTGGCGGTTCTCGCGATCCAGCCTCCTGCGGTCGAACTCGCTGGCGAGCAGCCGTGCCAGCTGGCCGGGCGCGAACGGCTTGATGAGGAAATCGAGCGCGCCGCGCTTCATCGCGGCGACCGCCTCGCTCACGCCGCCGTACCCGGTCATCACGATGGCGACGATCTCCGGGTAGCGGTCGAGTGCTGCCTCCAGCACGGTCAGGCCGTCCGCGTCCGGAAGCCGAAGGTCCACGACGAGCGCGTCGTAGGCAAACCCGCAAAGCTTTTCAATCGCCTCGCTGGCCGTCGCGGCTCGGTCCGCGGCAAAGCCGTGCGTCGTCATCGCGTCAGCGACGAGCGCGGAAATCTCCGGGTCGTCTTCCACGACCAGGACCGAGAGGCGACCCCCCGTTGAAACCGTGATGTTGCTTGAGTCGAAAACCGCCGGATTGGAGTCCATCGCCCATTAAGGGGGGTCTGAGGGTCCGTCGAGGAGAGGGCAACCGCGACCGGACGGGTCCACCGGTGCCGGCCCCGGGGTGAGAACCGTCCCGCGGCCGGCAGAGCTACCAAGGGGCCGAAAGACAACGAAGGGTTGCTGAGGGCGGCGGTTGGGGAGGCCTAGACCCGCCGGACAACCCCATCCGCACATTTTATTGCCATCTGGCAAGTGAGGTCGATGCCTTCACCGCATCAGGCGGACGAATCTGTGCAACCAGGCAAGCCGGCCGCCGATTCCTGCCCTCCCCTCGATACAGTCAGGGCGCAGAGGGCGACGGCGGCGGCACCGACCAGCGGCACGATCATGCCAAGGCGTAACCCCGCTGCCGAGGACAGCTCGCCCAGCACCAGCGGGAAGGACATCGAGCCGAACGTACCGATTGTGAACAGCAGCGAGAAGATGGTGCCGCCGAAGCGGTGGTGGCGGTCGGCCGCGATGGCCAGAGTGGTAGGCACGACCGGCGAGAGGCCGAGCGAGGCGAGCCAGGCGCCCAGCGCCAGCACCGGCAGTGACCGGGCCCCGAGCAGCAGGATGGTGCACCCCGCCGCGGAGACAACCGCGGCTCCCAGCACGAGGCGTTCGTTACCCAGCCGCGCCTGGAGCCCGGCCGAGGCGCTACGCCCGACGATGGCCATCACCCAGTAGCCGAGCAGGATGACGGTGGCCACCCGGGGCGACCACCCCATGGCCCCCGCGTAGGTCGAAGTCCAGCCGCTCAATGCTGCTTCGTTCCCCATCTCGAAGAACATCAACGCGGCCAGCAGCAGGACCCCGGGGCCGCGGGCGGCGCGCCAGAACTCTCCCAGGCCGAACGACGCCCGCTCCCGTGGGGGCGGAAACCTCAGCGGCGCGGCGACGGCCACCGCCAGGGCGCCCACCAGGGCGCAGGCGGCCAGAACGCCGCCCACCGACAGCAGGCCGAAACCAACCGAGACCAGCAGCGGGACGAACAGCGCGCCGACGCCGAAGAAGACGTTGGCGAGGTTCAGCATGCGGCCACGGCTCTCGGGGTACACCTCCGACACGAGGGCGTTTGCGCCGAGATTCAGCCACCCGGCCCCGACCCCCAGCAGCGCCGCCCAGACGGCCGCACTGGAGAAGCTTCGTGCGAAGGACAGGAGAACCAGCGCGGCGGCCACTGCTGCCGCCCCCCCGACCAGCACGAGCTTCGCCCCGAAGCGGTCCTGCGTCGGGCCGGCGACGATCGTGGCGACCAGCAGGCCGGTGAACATGACGCTCAGCAGCTGCCCCTGCTGCGCGAGGTCGATGGCCAGCCGGGCCCTGGTTTCTGGCAGGCCGAAGAGCGTGCCGAGCAGGGCGATCACCATCCCGAAGGCGAACATCGCAAGACAGGAAACGGCAAAGAGGCGGGCGCGGGAAGCCATCGGGGCCCCATGGTATCATCGAAGAATCCCTGCAACCGACGAGGCCCCCGCATGCCGCAGAGCGAGCTGAAACCCGCCCAGGCGAAGATCACCTACGCCACGATGAGCGCCGACCAGATGGCGGATCTGCACCGCGACCTGGACGAGGCGATCGAGCGCGTGAAGGCCGGCTTCGGCCAGTCGCACCCGCTGCTCGTCGGGGGGCGCGAGGTGGAGGGGCAGGGGGGCGAGTTCGAGGATCGCAGCCCCATCGACACGCGCATCCTCATCGGCCGCTTCACCGCGGCGACGCGCGAGCAGACCCGCGAGGCGATCGCGGCGGCGCGCCGGGCTTTCCCCGAATGGAGCCGCGTGGGCTGGGAAGAGCGGGTCCGGATCGTCAGGCGGATGGGACAGCGCATCCGCGAGCGGCGTGCCGAGCTGGCGGCCATCATCGGCTACGAGGTCGGGAAGAACCGCCTCGAGTGCGTCGGCGAGGTCGAGGAGGCGGCTGACTTCTTCGACTACTACTGCGACCGGATGGAGCAGACCGACGGCTTCACCAACCTCATGGGGCTGCCTGGCTCGCGCGAGGAAAGCCTGAGCGTGCTGCGGCCCTACGGCGTGTTCGGGATCATCGCCCCGTTCAACTTCCCCCTCGCCCTGGCGGCAGGGCCGACGGCCGCGGCCCTGCTCGCCGGCAACACGGTGGTGTGCAAGCCGGCCGAGGACACGCCGCTGGCCTGCGTTCCGCTGGCCGAGATCGCCTCGGAGCTGCTGCCCCCCGGCGCCTTCAACCTGGTGCACGGCCCGGGCGTTCCGGTGGGCGAGGAGATCGCCAACAGCGACGAGGTGGACGGCCTGGTGTTCACCGGGTCGATGGAGGTGGGGATGATGCTGCTGCGGCAGAACGGGGCGCGCCCGGTGCCGCGGCCGCTGATCATCGAGATGGGGGGAAAGAACCCGGCGCTGGTGATGGCGTCGGCCGACCTGGAGAACGCCTCGGACGGTGTGATGCGGTCGGCCTTCGGCGCCAGCGGTCAGAAGTGTTCGGCCTGCTCGCGCGTCTACGCCAGCCGCGCGGTGCGCGACCGCTTCGTCGAGATGCTGGTGGAGAAGACCAGGGCCATCAAGGTCGGCAACCCCCTCGAGCGCGACGTCTGGATGGGCCCGGTCATCAACGAGCGGGCGGTCCGCACTTTCGAGCAGGCGATCGAGGAGGCGAGGCGCGACGGCGGCCGGGTTCTCGTCGGCGGGCGCCGCCTGTCGGGTGGCCTGTTCGACCACGGCTACTATGTCGAGCCGACCGTGATCGACAACCTGCCGCGCGACCACCGGCTGTTCCGCGAAGAGCTCTTTGTCCCGCTCACCGTCGTTGCCGACGTCATGACGCTGGACGAGGCGCTCGCCCTCGCGAACCAGACGTCCTACGGGCTGACGGCGGGCATCTTCTCCGGGGACGACCGCGAGATCGAGACCTTCTTCGAGAACATCCAGGCCGGGGTGGTCTACGCGAACCGGCGTGCGGGAGCGACGACCGGCGCCTGGCCCGGGCAGAACTCCTTCGGCGGCTGGAAGGCGAGCGGGTCCACCGGCAAGGGGACCGGCGGTCCGCACTACCTCCAGCAGTTCTTCCGCGAGCAAAGCCGGACGCGCGTGCGCTAGCAGGCCGCCCCAAGAACGCCCTTTCCGAAGACCTTCGCCCCCATTTCCTTCGGAAGCGCCGCCGCCCCTTGCCCGGCTCTTCGGTCTGTCAGATCATGGTCTAGTGCCCCCGCAGGCTCGGCCGGAGGTTCGCGCCGGGCAGCCCGACCGTTCCCGAAACCCCGTCACCACCGGCAGCGACGAGCCTGAAGGAGTGGCCATGACGACCACCTACGACTACAAGACCCGCACTTCGTATACCGAGGACGTGGCCCGCCAGAAGGCGGCCCACAAGGTTCTCCTTCGGCATCCGTTCGAGCCCAGCCTGCCTGTGCGGGGCTACACCAACCGCACGCTGCACATCGACCACTCCACGCTGAAGGTCACCGAGAAGCAGGTCACGCAGCAGATGAAGGACATCTTCATCGGCGGGCGGGGGTTCGGGCTCTGGTATCTCTGGAACGCCGTCAAGCCCACCACGAAGTGGAACGACCCGGAGAACGAGATCGTCATCAGCCCGGGCCCGCTGGCCGGGAACACCGCGTACGCGGGGTCGGGCAAGTCGCTGGTGGTGACGCTGTCGCCGCTGACCGGCATCCCGATCGACAGCAACGTCGGCGGCTATTTCGGCCCGCTCATGAAGTTCTGCGGCTACGACGCGCTGGAGATCCAGGGCAAGGCCCAGAGGGACGTGGTGGTCGTCATCGACGGGCCGAAGAAGACGATCACGATCGAGGAGGCACCCGAGGAGAACTACGACAGCCACATCGCCGCCGAAGTCTTCATGCACGAGTACGCGGACGACGAGAAGGACTTCGTGAACGTGTCGGTGGTGTCGGCGGGCAAGGGGGCCGACCACAGCCGGATCGGCTGCCTGAACTTCTCGTGGTACGACCCGAAGCGGGGCGCGGCGCGGCTGAAGCAGGCGGGGCGCGGGGGCATCGGCCGGGTCTTCCGGGACAAGAAGCTCAAGGCGCTGGTCGTGCACGGCTTCAAGCTGAAGCCCGACATGAACCAGGCGGCCGACTTCAAGCGCACCACCGCCGTCGGGCGGGTCCTGGCCAAGGAGATTCACGACTTCGACGACCAGCAGTGCAAGATGCGGAAGATCGGCACCGCGCACCTGGTCGAGATCATGGACGCGTACGACCTGCTGCCGGTGCACAACTTCCAGTACGGCCAGCACAAGGACACCCACAAGATCGCCTCGCCGGTGTGGGAGAAGCGGTTCACGCAGGGGATCTTCGACGGCTGCTGGTACGGCTGCCACATGGCGTGCGCCAAGGGGGCCGACTGCCACAGGGTGAAGACCGGGCCTTACAAGGGCCACCTGGTGACGGTGGACGGGCCCGAGTACGAGACCGCCGCCGGCCTCGGGTCGAACTGCGGCATCTTCGACCCCGACTGGATCCTCGAGTCGAACTTCTACTGCGACACCTACGGCATCGACACGATTTCCTACGGCACCTGCTGCGCGTTCGCGATGGAGTGCTTCGAGCGGGGGATCCTGAACCTCGAGCGGACGGGCGGCCTCGACCTGACATGGGGGAACGCCGAGGCGCACGTCGAGATGCTGCACCAGATGGCGCGCGGCCAGGGGTTCGGCGTCATCGTGGGCCAGGGGGTGAAGTACATGCAGGAGTACTTCGCCGCGCAGGGGTGGGGCGACCTCCAGTTCATGCGCGACTTCGGGATGCAGGTGAAGGGGCTGGAGTACTCCCAGTACCAGTCGAAGGAGTCGCTGGCCCAGCAGGGAGGCTACGCGCTCACCAACAAGGGGCCGCAGCACGACGAGGCGTGGCTGATCTTCATGGACATGGTGAACAACCAGATCCCCACCTTCGAGGACAAGGCCGAGGCGCTGCACTACTTCCCGCTGTTCCGCACCTGGTTCGGGCTGATGGGCCTCTGCAAGCTGCCGTGGAACGACATCGAGCCCGAGGACAACGCCAAGCACGGGAAGGACGCCGCGAAGGTGCCCGACCACGTCTACAACTACACCGAGCTGTACGCGGGCATCACGGGGCAGGAGGCCACGATCGACGATTTCCTCCGGATGTCGGAGGGGGTCTACAACTTCCAGCGCGTGTTCAACCTGCGGATGGGGGTGGGCGGGCGCAAGAGCGATTGGCCGCCGTACCGCTCGATGGGGCCGCTCACGGTCGAGGAGTACGAGTCGCGCGCCGAGCGGTACGACAAGCAGCTGAAGGAGCTGATCGGCGTGGACCCCGAGGGGAAGACCACCGAGGAGAAGATTGCGCTCCACCGCGCCTGGCGCGAGGACCGCTACAACAAGCTCTGCGACGCGGTCTACAGGCGCCGCGGCTGGACGAACAACGCCATCCCGACGCTCGAGACGCTCAGGAAGTTCAAGATCGACTTCCCGGAGGTGGTGGAGGTCGTGAAGCCGTACTTGGAGGACGGGGAGAAGTAGGGATCAGGATTCAGGATTCGGGAATCGGGAGTCGAGGAGTCAGGAGTCGGCAGCTGCCCGCGGAGGGAATCGATGGGAAGCGGCATCGCCAGCTATCGCGACCTCGAAGTCTGGCAGAAGGCCATGGATCTCGCCGTCCAAGCCTATCGATCTACGAGGCGGTTTCCGAAGCACGAGCAGTTCGCCTTGGCGACACAAGTCCGCCGGGCTGTCGTTTCCGTCCCTTCGAATATCGCCGAGGGGCACGGGCGTTCAAAAACAGGCGACTATCTCCACCACCTGTCGATCGCTCACGGTTCGTTGATGGAATTCGAGACGCAAGTGATGCTGGCAAATCGGCTGGAGTACCTTCCGAGCGACGAGGCCGGTCTCCTCTTGAAGAGTAGCGGCGAGGTGGGCCGGATGCTGCACGGCCTGATCCCCAGTCTCAAGCCGGCAGGGGAGGCGGCGTGATGACTGTCCCCCTGAATTCCGAATTCCGAATCCCGAATCCTGGCACGATCATCGTCAACGGCGAACCAATGCCCTGGAAGGACGGCATGACGGTGGCGGACGTCCTCAAGATCCGCAACTACATCTTCCGGATGCTGGTCGTCCAGGTGAACGGCGAGCTCGTCAAGCGCGGGACGTACGACCAGGCGAAGATCCCCGACGGCGCGAACGTCGAGGTCATCCACATGATCAGCGGGGGGTGATCGGGAATCGGGAATCAGGAATCGAGATTCGGGGGGATCTGGAATCGGGAATCCGGGTTCGGGAGTCGAGCGCGCGTGCCCGAACCCCGAACCCCCGAATCCCGAATCCTGAATCCCGAATCCCGAATCCTGAATCCTGAATCCTGAATCCTAACTAACCCCCCTCTCCCTCGGCACATTCCGCCACGCCGGGCGCTTCGGGCGTGACGGCGGGTTCTTCTTCAACTCCTCCATCACGACCTGGATGGCCCGCTCGAGCTGCGGGTCCTTGCCGTCCATCAGGTCGGCCGGGTTCTGCTCGACCTCGATGTCGGGCGGCACTCCCTCGTTCTCCACCACCCAGCCGTCCTCGGTCCAGATGGCAAGGTTCGGTGCGGTCACGAACCCGCCGTCCATCAGCAAGGGGAAGCCGAGCGTTCCGACCAGGCCGCCCCACGTCCTCTTGCCGACGATCGGCCCGAGCCCGAACTTGCGCCACATCCAGGGGAACAGGTCGCCCCCCGAGCCGGCGGTCTCGTCGATCAGCAGCACCTTGGGCCCCTGGATGGAAGCAATTGGCGTGGGGAAGTCGGCGCCGTGGCGGGTGGCCCAGTAGGCGCTGTGGGGCCGGCGCAGCAGGTCGATGTAGTAGTCGGCCACCGAGCCGCCGCCGTTGAACCGCTCGTCCACGATGATCGCGTCGCGGTTGGCCTGCGGATAGAAGTAGCGCTTGAAGTAGGCGTGCCCCATCGTGCTGGTGTTCGGCACGTAGACGTACGCCACGCGCCCCTTGGTGGCCTCGGTCACGCGGCGCACGTTGCCCTCGACCCAGTCGCGGTTCCGGAGCGCCGCCTCGCTGGCGATCGGCACCACCGCCACGGTGCGCGAGGCCGAGCCGTCGGGGTTCGGGCCGACCGTGATCTCCACGATCTTCCCCGCCGTGTTCTCGAACGGCGCGTAGACGCTGGTGTCGGCCCGCAAGTCGCGCCCGTTGACCGCCAGGAGATACTCCCCGGCCCTCACGTTGACGCCCGGCTCGGTCAGCGGCGACCGCAGCTCGGGATTCCAGTTGAGGCCGCCGTAGACCTTCTGGAAGCGGTAGCGGCCGTTCTCGATCGTGTAGTCGGCCCCCAGCAGGCCGCCCGGCACCGACGCCGGCTCGGTGCGGCTCTCCCCGCCGCCCACCCGGTGGTGACCGACGCCCAGCTCGCTGCACATCCACTGGATGACCCGGTTGAGATCGTCGCGCACCGCCACGTGCGGCAGGAACACCGCGTACTTCTTCCGCATGGCCGCCCAGTCCACCCCGTGCATGGTCGAGTCGTAGAAGTAGTCGCGGTTGATCCGCCACGCCTCTTCGAAGATCTGCGGCCACTCGAGGGCCGGATCGATGCGGATCTCGACCGCGTCGAGGTTCAGCCGGCCCTGCGATGGATCGATCTTCCCCCTGGCCGGGGCGATGGCCCAGTTGTCGCCGCTGCGGTAGAGGAGCTTCTTGCCGTCCGCCGAGAGGGAATAGCCCCGCACGTCGGGCAGCAGCGTCTCGTCCTTGCGCGTGCCCAGGTCGTAGCGGTGAAGCGCCGCCTTGCCGTCGGCCGAGCGCAGGTAGTAAATCAGGTTCGTCTCGCCTGCCTGCAGGCTGGACAGCTCTGCCGCGGGAACCGGGACCGTGAGGATGCGGTTCGCCAGCCCTTCGACATCGATCTTCACCACGGGCGGAATTGGCTTGGCGGCCGGCTTCTCACCCGCTGCCTTGTCAACGGTCGGTTTTCCGCCCGCGGGCTTCCCGGTGCCGGGCTCCTGGATCGGCTGATCACCCTCGTCTGCCTTCTTCGCCTCCTCGTCGCTCTGCTTGGCGAGGGGCGAAGGGGCGTCCTTGTCCAGCACGGCGAGGTAGATCGCGCTGGTGGAGCGCATGTCGGCGTTCGACATCGCGAACCAGTCGCGCACCGGGCCGGCGTCGGTCGAGCCGAGCATGTAGAGGTACTTCCCGCTGGCGTCGAAGGCCGGCTCGCTGACGTCGCTCAGCCCGTCGCTGACGGGGAACGACTTGTCCTGGTCGATCGAGTACAGGTGAACCTGCTGGATGTAGGTGGGCGTGATCAGCGTGTAGGCAATCCACGCCGAGTCGGGCGACCAGGCGGCCCCGATCGTCTTTCGCGGGCCGTAGACGGGCTCGGCGGCGATCTTCTTCGAAACGCCCGATTCGAGATCGATCCAGTAAAGCGTCCAGGCGTTGTCGGTGTAGGCCAGCTTCCTGCTGTCGGGCGAGAACACGGGGCGGTCGTAGAAGCCGGCACCCGGCAGCTTGTAGGTGCGGGGCTGGCCCTTGCCGTCCTGTGGCGCGACGACCAGGTGGTAGGCGCCCCCGGCATCGGAGAAGTACGCGATCGACTTGCCGTCGGGCGACCAGGCTGGCGACCGCTCGTGGACGCCGGGCGTGAGGGTGAGGTTTCGCGGGTCGCCCTTCTCGGCCGGCACGGTCACGATCTCGCCGCGGACCTCGACCGCCACGCGCACCCCCGAAGGCGACAGCGCGCCGCTGCGCAGGTGGCGCCGGCCCTTCACGAACCGGGGCCGCAGGTCGGGCAGGTCGGCGGTCACACCGATCGTCACCTTCGCATGCTTGCCCGTCGCGGGGTCGAAGACGTGCAGGCAGCCGGCCTGTTCGTACACCACCTTGCCGCCGCCGGCCGAGGCGTACAGCACGGGGAAGTCGTCGTGGCGGGTCAGCTGGGTGACCTTCTTCGACCTGGTGTCGTAGGAGAACAGGTTGAACTCGCCGGCCCGGTCCGAGACGAAGTAGAGGGTGTCGCCGATCCAGGCGGGATACACGTCGTTGGGCCGGTCGGGCGGCTGCGGCACCACCTCCACCTGCCGGGTCGCGGTGGCGTAGATCCAGATGACCGAGTGCGTGCCGCCGCGGTAGTGCTTCCACTGGGTGAACGCGTCGTACAGCGGGTTGTAGGCGAGGCGCGTGCCGTCGGGCGAGAGCGCCCCGCGGAACGCGTACGGCGGGTCGAGCCGCACCGGTGCGCCCCCCTTCACCGGCACGGTGAAGAGCTGGCTGTAGCGGCTGCTGAAGACGGCGCGCGACGACGAGAAGACCACCGACCGGCCGTCGGGAGTGAACCCTTGCACGGCGTCGCGGCCGGGGTGCCAGGTCAGCCGCTTCGGAACGCCACCGGCCACCGGCATCACGTACACGTCGGCATTCCCCTCGTACTGGGCGGTGAAAGCCACCAGTGATCCGTCGGGCGAGAAGGCCGGGTTCGAAACCCCCTGGCTGCTGGTCAGGCGGCGGACGTTCCGGCCGTCGAGACCGCACACCCACAGATCGCCCGCGTAGACGAACGCGATGTGGGACCCACTGATGGCCGGCTGGCTCAGCAGCCTGGTGTCGGACGGGTCGATGGCGGCGGCGAGAGTCGCGAACGCCAGCACCATCGCCAGGACGCAGGCGGTCAGACAGGTGGCGCGCTTCATGGAAATCTCCTGGGGAAAGCCCGGGACGCGGCGGCCATCATATCGCACGTCGCGACGAGCCCCGCCCTCAGAACGCGTCGGCGTGCCACCAGGCGACCTGGTTGCCAGGGGGCACCTCGAGGGCAAAGCCGCCGAGAGGGGCCGCCATCATCGTGACAGCCGGGCGCTCGCGCCAGAGGACGCGCAACTGCGGCGGGAGGAAGTTGGGCGGCAGCCAGGCGAGAATTCGCGCCACCTTGGTGCCGGGGGGCGAGAGCATCGCCTCGATGAGGGCGCCGACGCGCGCCCCTGATGGGTCGCGGTCGCCGCATTCGGTGACCATCCAGCGGTCGCCGACCTCGAGCACCACGGCGTAGGCGGCCGCGCGGCCACCTTCCTCGACCACGAAGAACTCGACCTTGCGGCGGCCCGTTGCGCCGCTGGCTGCGAGCAGCCGCTTCTTCGCAATCGCGAAGCCGACGTACTCCGGGGAACGGAGAAGCGTGAAGGGGAACCCCTTGGCCTGCCCCTCGTTCATCTCGGCAATGGAGGCCAGGTCGGTGGACTCGCCAGACCGCATCGGGATTGCCGGCGGTGCGGCAGCCGGCCGGCCGGCGAGATCGAGAACGGTCTGCGTCACCGGGACGGCGCGGAAGCCGAAGCGCTCGTAGTAGCGGGTGCCGATCTCCGAGAAGAGCAGCGCGACGCGCGCTCCCTCCTGCTCACCCGCCGTCATCAGCGCCCGCAGCAGCGCCGACGCGGCGCCCCGGCGGCGTGCCTCCGGCCGGGTGAACAGGGCACCGATGCCGAGGGCCGGAACCTCGCGCCCCCCGGCCCGCACGCGCAGGTCGTACCGCTTGGCCGTCGAGACCCAGCGGCCCTCCTCGTCGATCAGGGCCACCCGCCGCAGGTGCGAGCTGCCCCACGGCGTCCGCAGCTGCGCCGCGTTGTAGCGCCCGTACGCCGCGCGATCGAGCCCCTCGCCCCACACCGGGTGCGTCAGGTCGAGGATCTCCTCGAGGATTGCCCCTTCGGCGGCAACGAGGGAGAAGGAAGGCTCAAGGCTCACGGCTCACGGAGGCTCACGGCTCACGGCTCGAGGCTGACCTTCTCGTCGATGGCGAAGCCGCGGCGGCGGCACTCGTCCACCACGGTCTTGCCGGGGACCGCGGTCTCCACCGACACCACGCCGGGCCGCACCTTCCGGTCGAGCACCGCGATCAGCATGATCGAGGCGTGCCACCCGGTCAGCCGCTGCATCGCGGTGAAGCCGGTCTTCTCGTCGTAGCGGTCCACCAGTTCGACGGTGGCCTCGGCCGTGCGCCCTCCCGTACGGCCGCGCCTGTGACCCGCATCACGCACACGTCCTTGAACTCCTCGCGCTGGATCTGCGGCCCGAGCAGCGCATGAAAGACGTCGCGCGGGACCACCTGCTGCGCGCCGACCTGGATCGGCTCGAGGCTCAGCAGCCCGAGGTCGGCGAACGTCTTGAACTGCGCGACGTGCCCCGGGTACCGCAGCGTCTTGTTCTCGAGGCGCTGCAGCCTGCCCTCGAACGTCCAGGGCGCGGTGGAGAGCCCGCCCGAGGTGACGAACGCCTCCAGGCGGCCGATCGGTTCGGGGAAGTCGAGCAGCTCGTACCCCGAGAAGGCGGGGACCGGCGTCACCTTGCCGTCCCGCAGGAAGAAGGCGTCGCCGTCGTACTCGTTGGTCAGGCCGCCGAGGGCGAACGCGCAGGCGTAGTTCCAGGGGGGCTGCGGGTCCTGTGGCAGCCCGCCGTCCCAGATCAGTACCTCGCGCGGCTCCTCGACGAGCGCCATCACGTAGGTGCCGAGCGAGATGTTGAGACCAGGCCCCATGCCGCAGTCAGGGATCACGCTGATCCCCGCCGCGCGCGCGTCGTGATCGAGCGCAAGCTGCTGCCGCACAACGCCGGTGTTCCCGCCGAAGTCCACGAGGTTGACCCGCTGCTCGATGGCCAGTCGCGTGATCGCCAGGTTGAAGGTGAAGTGGACCGAGCTGACGCAGCCTGCGGCGCCGTCGAGGTACGGCCGGACGGCGCGGATGTCGCCGGCGTCCACCGATGCCGACCCGGCCACCTCGCGACCAAGCAGGGCGTTGAGCCGCGCGGCCGCCGAGGCGGCCGCCTGGCTGTCGATGTCGAGCAGAAGGATCTCGTCTGCCCGTCCGAACACCGCCAGGTCGTACGCTGCCGCCACGCCCTGGCGGCCCGCACCGATTACGACGTACTTAGTCGGCATAGGTCAGCGTCCCGCGTCCAAGTCGTTCCAGTTGAGGATTGCGTTGAAGCCGAGGAAGAAGGTGCCGTGGGTCTGCCACCGCCAGTACGGCCGCGTGGCGAACAGCACCACGTGACCCTTGCCGACCGGCGCATCGACCACCACCGCCTTGTTGACGAGGGCCTGGCCTCCCACAAGCCCACCGCTCAGCAGCATGTCGTCGGGATCGGCCGAAAACCTCAGCACCACGCGCGGCAGCGGCAGGCCCGGCGTGCCGCGGCCCGCAGCACCCTGGCCTCGCGCCTCGTCGCTTGGCTCCTTCATGGGGGCAGGCGGTTCGTCGAGCGATGCCAGGCGTTCGGGCACCGCATTTGGCGTGAGGTTCATGCCCACGCCGGGAATCGACTGACCACCCCGGCCGAAGCCGCCGCCCGCGCCCACCGACAGCACCGGCGCCTGGTTGAAGTACACCGGCAGTCGATCGGCATTGTACCCGTATGCGATCGGGCTCTTGCGGTCGGCGAACACCGCCTTGAGAATGGCGCCGCGCGCGAACAGGCCTGGCGTGTCGTCCACGTTGACGCCGTGCGTCACGCCGTAGGTGGGGAGGATCGTCGCGGACGATCCTTCGGTGATCAGCAGCCCGCCCTCGCGGACGAACGCCGCCAGGTTGGCCAGCCCCTCGAGGCCCATGCCGCCGCGAATGTCGTCGGCCGAGTCCTGCACGCCGAGGTTGGGCGTCAGCTCCGACTTCTTGTGCGGCAGGGGGGGCCCGGTCATCGGCAGGCCGTTCACCTGCGACTGCGGGGTGCCGCCCACGTGCGGGAAGACGATCACGTCGTACTTCGCCCGCAGGTTCCCCTCGCGCAGCTTCGTGTCGCCGAAGTAGGTGTAGGGCACCTTGAACTTGTCGAACGCCATCCGCACCCACCCCTCGTCCTGCGTGCGCTGCCACGAGTGGACGAAGCCGATCCGGGGCACGTCGAGTTCGTGCGTCCTGACCTCGGGCACCGCGCTGACGGCGTGGCCGGTGAGCCCCAGCTCCTTCAGCACGGGGCCGACAACCGCCGGGTCGGCGTCGGGGATGAGGAAGGCGCCCGCCTCGAATGTCCGTCCGGCCGCCTCGAAGGGTTCCTCGGCCGCCAGCATCTTCACCGCCGGCAGGGCGAAGCGGAAGGTCACGAGCGCGTTGTCCGCGTTGTGCTCGACGATCAGCACGCGCCCCGATCCCGAGATGCCTCCCTCGGGCCGGACATCCGTCGTCAGCAGCGTGGCCGGCAGGTCGAGGATTGACTTGTCGTCCACCGGGTGGACGAGGACGTTGCGCAGGAGTGGGGCGCTCCATCCGGTGTCGTCGTAGGGCGACGGGTTCTGCGGCGGGAAGAACTGCCGGCCGAGCAGCGTCTTCACCAGCACGCTGTACGGCTGGTCCAGGCGAACCACGTAGTCGCCCGGCTCCACCGTGAGGCTGCCCGACTTGAACGGAGCGTCCGCCCGGTGCACCTCGGCGCCCTGCATCCGGAGCATGTTCACGGTGGCTGCCGCCTCGCCGCGGCGGTGCTGCCTGGCGGGGATGACCCAGGCGTGCGGGGCCTCGTTTCGGCCGCGCTCCACGGCGCGGCGGCCTTTCAGGTAGAAGTTCTCGAGCAGGAGGTCGCGGTTGCGCGCCGTGTACTGCAGCGCGAACAGGAGGGCGCTCTGCTGCATGTTCACGTTGTTGCGCGGGCCCCACTTGATCGAGGGCAGCGGCGGGTTCGGCCGGTACCACTCGCGGCTCGTCTGCGTAGCGCCCAGCTTGATCTCCTGGTTCTGCGGCCCGTAGGACTGCGTCTCGTAGAAGCGGCCGATGCTGTTGCGCAGGTTCGCGATGAAGAACAGGTAGTTCGGCGTCCAGCCGTCGTAGAAGCCGCCCGTCCACACGCCGGGGACGCCGCGCTTGGTCATCTCACTGACCTCGTGCTTGGCCAGCATCCACCACTCGTCGGTGACCAGCGGGTCGAGGTTCACGTTGTAAGGCCCGGCACCCGTCGAGACGTAGAGATAGGGGATCGACTCGTGGAGGTCGTGCAGCACGGTCGGCTTCCAGTGGAGGAAGGCCCGCAGCACGTTCTGCGTCAGCGCGAGGCCGACCCCGAGGCCGTCACGGTTGTTGTCGTGCGCGACGTACTGGCCCCACCACGTCAGCGGCAGGGCCTGCCCCGTCTTCTTCCTGAAGTAGAAGCTGTCCACCGCCTTCTCGCGCCCGTCGACCTCGAGGACCGGTGTCAGCGCGACGATCACCTTGTTGCGGATCTCGCGGATGAACGGAGTCTCCCCGACCGCCAGGCGGTAGGCCAGCTCCATCATCATCTCGGCGCTGCCGGTCTCGCCCGAGTGAAGGGCGCCGGTCGCCCAGTAGATGGGCTTGCCGGCGGCGATGAGCTGGCGCGCCTGCGCCTCGGTGAGCGTCCTGGGGTCGGCAAGCTGGTTGAGGATCTTCCGGTAGCGCTCGAGGGCCGCTATCGTCGCCTCGTCGGCGACGAAGACCATGATCATGTCACGGCCTTCCTCGCTCTTGCCGATGCGCAGCAGCTTCACGCGCGGCGACGCCTTCTCGAGGGCCTCCATGTAGCGGACGATGTCCTTGTAGTACGTCAGCTCGTCCGGCGTGCCCGGGATCCGGCCGAGGAACTTCAGTGGCGTGGGGACCGTGGCCGACGCCGGCAGGTGGTCCACCAGCTCGGTGATGACCCGCGGATCCTGGGTGTATTCCCTGATCTTTGCCGTGTACTCGGCGTCTATCTTCTGGGCAGGGACCTTGGACCCCTGGCCAAGGGCGGACGCCGAGAAGATCAGGGTGAGGGCGATCGCAGAGGCGGTGGTCGAGCGTTGGAAGCCGGGTGACAGCATCGCGAGACTCCTGCCAGGCAGCGCCGGCCTCCGCGCCGGCGGCACGGCGGGTTATAGCACAGATCCTCGCTGGCAGCCCCGTTGCACGACCGAGGGGTCATGTTCGGTGCCTTCAAGCTGCCGTTCTCCTGGTGGGAGCTGATCAAGCGCACGGTCAAGGACTCGATCGACGACGGGATCACCGGACTTGCAGCCCAGCTCGCGTACTACTTCTTCCTGGCCCTCTTTCCGGCCCTGCTGTTCCTGGTGGCCCTCGCCAGCTTCTTCCCGCTCCAGGAGGCCATCGACCAGATCACCGGGGCGCTGGTGCGGTTCGCCCCGGGCGACGTCGTGAAGATCGTGCAGGAGCAGCTGGCCGCCATTTCCAACAGCCGGAACGGCGGCCTGCTGACAGTCGGCTTCCTCGGCACGCTGTGGTCCACCTCGAGCGCGATGACCGGCATCATCGACACGCTGAACAAGGCCTACGAGATCGAGGAGGGGCGACCCTGGTGGAAGGTCCGGCTGCTGGCGGTCGGCCTCACGGTTGCGGTCGGGCTCTTCATCCTCGTTTCCTTCACGCTCATCGTGGTAGGCCCCCAGCTGGCCGAACGGATTGCCGAGAGCGCCGGCCTTGGGGGCGCCTTCGCCACCACCTGGAAGATCGTGCAGTGGCCGCTCGTCTTCCTGCTGGTGACAATCGCCATTGGCTTCATCTACTACTTCGGCCCCGACGCCGAGCAGCAGTGGGAGTGGATCACGCCCGGCTCGCTGGTGGCGACGCTGCTGTGGATTGGCGGGTCGCTCGGCTTCCGTTTCTACGTCACCAACTTCGCCGACTACAACGAGACGTATGGCACGATCGGGGGAATCATCATCGCGCTCCTCTGGCTCTACATCACGGGCCTGTCGATCCTCGTGGGTGCCGAGATGAACGCCGAGATCGAGCACGCCTCCCCGTACGGCAAAGCGGCCGGTGAGAAGGCGCCGGGCGTGAAGAGGAAGCTGGGGCGGCTGGCGGCGAAGGAGCACGAACGGCGGTTGCGCGAGGAAGAGGAGGGGCGGCGCCGGGAACCCGCGGGCCCCTCGGTTGCACCCGGGATGGCCGCCTACCCCGCCGCCCTCGCGCCGGCTTCCCAGCCGGGCGGAAGGGTGTCGCGCTGGCTGCTTGGCGCCGCGGTGATGGGGTGGTCGCTGCTCCGGGGGAGGAAGGTGAGGGGCTGACGCGCGCAAGGAGGTCCGATGCTGCTGCCACGAGACGACATCGAGCGCTGGCTGCCCGAGCTGAACGGGTGGCGCTTCGAGGGCAACGCCCTTGTCCGGCAGTTTACCTTCGCGGGCTTCCCGGAGGCCGTGGCCTTCGTCAACCGGCTGGTGCCGGGTTGCGAGGCCGCCGACCACCACCCCGACGTCACCATCAACTACCGCCGCGTAACGCTGTCCTACTCGACGCACAGCGAGGGCGGGGTGACCGAGAAGGACTTCGCGGGCGCCGCCGAGGCCGACAAGCTGGCGGCGGGCTCCTGACCGACGCGGGTGCGGGGTGCCGGGGTGCGGGCAGCACTCCCGGCACCAGCAGCACTGCACCCGCCTTCGCCGCGCGGTGCGGTTACGGCGCGGAGGCCTTCTGCACCTCCTGCACCCCCTGCACCCCC
>JARKSS010000289.1 GCA_029974175.1 Vicinamibacterales bacterium | reverse complement strand
GATCGAGCACGATCGCCGTCAGGGCCCCGAGCGAGACGAGATCGAGGCGGTTGTGCTCGAGGACGGCTTCGAGGGCCGAGGCATCTCCGGTCCTCGTATAGGCAAAGTACCGGCCCGGGATCTCCCATCCCGGAACGTCGCCTTCCCGCACCAGGCCGAGCACGTCTTCCTCGAGCACCGTCAGCGCGCAACTCGCACGGTCGCCGGCCTCGGGCACGACGCCCGACAGCAGGGCCCGGCGGTCGGACCCCGCCCTCGCCAGCCGGCGGCGCCAGAGGCGGCGGGCGGCGAAGAGCAGGTCGAGATGGTCGAGCGCGGCAAGCGGCGAAGCGAGCCGGTGCATCAGGTAGCGCGTTTCCATCACCGGCAGGTCGAAGCCCCGCCCGTTGTAGGTGACCACGATAGGGGCTAGGGGCTGGGGACTAGGGGCCAGGGGCTGGGGGCTCGGGATTGTCGGGACGCGGGGGGGAAAGCTTCGAACAAAGGCGGTGACGGCGTGCAGCAGCGCGCGCTCCTCGCCGAACCCGCGCAGGAAGAACTGGCGCGTGACGAAGCTGCCGCCTTCGAACCACCCGCAGCCGACGAGAAAGGCGTACGTTCCGGCGCCGCCGCTCAGCCCGGTCGTTTCGAGATCGAAGAAGAAGGGCACGCGCGGCCCCGCCGTGCCGGGCTGCAACAGATCGAGCGCCTGTCCGCCCCCCTCGATCGCCTCGGCGTAGCAGCCGATCGGCTGCCGCCCGTGCGGGCGGTCGGCCTCGTAGCGGCACTCCACCACCAAGCACGGCCCGCCCGGTCCCTCCTCGAGGCGGCCGCCCAGCGCTTCGCTGACGGCCGCAGCCGCCGCGTCGGCCGCACACCGCCGGGCGAATGCGGCCTCCTCGTCCGTGTGGCAGACGTCCTCGCCCGGCGCGACGGGCCTGGGGCTGGCGGCCCCTTCCCGCTCGTCCTGCGGGGCCTTGCGCCCCGATCTCAGGATCTCCTGGATGCGCGCGGCAAGCGACGACCGATCCACGTTCACTGCCCCTCGCCGGCTGCCCACTGCCCCGCAATCCGCCCCAGCAGGTCGAGCGCCACCTGCTTGGCGAGCGGGCCCACCTCTCCCAGCGGTCCCACGCACGACGGGCATCCCGACTGGCACGGGCACGAGGCGATCAGGTCGCGCGTGCGGGTGAGCAGCTCGTGCCGCATGGCGAAGAGCGGCTCGGCGAGGCCGATGCCGCCCGGGTAGTTGTCGTACACGAAGATGCGCGGCTCGTCGAAGTCCACCGGCGACTGCCCCGTCCCGCCGACGGCGTTCGTCGCGCCACCCGGGACGCCCCGGCCGGCCTCGACCGCGTTGCCGTTGCCGATCGAGATGCCGATGTCGTGCCGGTCGCACATCAGCAGCAGCTGCGCCACCTGCCGCATCGCGTACGAGACGCCGATGACGCCGTCGCGCCGGTCGTCGCCGCCGTACGGCAGCGAGGTCATCACCGGCCGCGGAATCGTGATCCAGCAGCCGGTCGTGTGCATCTCCTGCTCGGGGAGGTCGAGCTCGCCCGAGCCGACGTTCTCGTTGGTGAAGAACTTGATCTTCTTGAAGCCCACCACGCGCGAGACGACGTGCACCTCGCCGTGGGCCGAGATCGCCGAGCGGTCGAAGGTGTCGAGGATGGTGACGCGGTCGTAGCGGATGGCGTCGGTGTAGTAGTCGCAGTCCACCGCCCGCACGTACGCCTTGCGGTTGTCGAAGTCGAGGCGCTCGACCTGGAAGAGGCGCCCCTCGAGCAGGTAGATCGCCTTCTCGTGGAGCGTCGACGGCGCGCTGGTGAAGTCGGTCTCGGCGATCACCCTGGTCTGATCGGTGAGGTCCACCACCACGAAGTTGTCGGACGAGACCGACCGCAGGCTGATCGCGTCGGCCGGGTACGACTCGCTCGTCCAGTGCCAGTGCTCCTCCTCTCCGGGCGCCTGCGGCCCGGCGCGCTGCACGAGCCCCTCCTCGGAGAGGATCTGGAGGATCTCCTGCACCGGCTGCCGCCCGAACCCCTCGTTCACGCCGAACGGCAGCTCGAAGGCGGCGCACTTGATGTGCGCGAGCAGGATCTGCAGGTTGTCCGGGTTGATGAGGGCGTGCTCGGGCGATGCGTCGAAGAAGTACGACGGCGTCCGCACGACGTACTGATCGAGCGGGGCGCTGCTGGCCACCAGCACCGCGGCCGACGTACCCGAGCGCCGGCCCGCGCGCCCCGCGCGCTGCCACGTGGCGGCAATCGTGCCCGGGTAGCCGGCCAGCACGGCGACATCGAGCGCGCCGATGTCGATCCCCAGCTCGAGCGCGCTGGTGGCCACCACCGCCCGGATCTCCCCCTCGCGCAGCCCCTTCTCGATCTCGCGGCGGCGGTTGGGGAGGTACCCGCCACGGTAGCCGCGCACGACCTCGTCGGAACCGGGAGGCCCCTGGAACGACTCCTTCAAGTACCTGGTCAGGATCTCCGTCACCAGGCGGCTCTGGGCGAAGACGATCACCTGCAGGCCCCGACGCAGGAACTCGAGCGCCACCCGCCGGGTCTCCTGCGTGTACGAGCGCCGGATGCCAAGCTGCCTGTTGACGATCGGCGGGTTGACGAAGAAGAAGTACTTCTCGCCCCGCGGCGCCCCGCTCTCCTCCACCAGCTCGAACGGACGCTCGGTGAGCCGCTCGGCCAGCTCGCGCGGGTTGGCAATCGTCGCCGACGAGCAGATGAACTGCGGCTCCGAGCCGTAGTGGCGGCAGATGCGGTGCAGCCGGCGCAGCACGTTCGCCAGGTGGCTGCCGAACACCCCGCGGTAGGCGTGCAGCTCGTCGATCACCACGTAGCGGAGGTTCTCGAACAGGCGGGCCCAGCGCGGGTGGTGCGGCAGGATCCCCGCGTGCAGCATGTCGGGATTGGTGAGCACGACCTGCGCGCGCGCGCGGATGGCCCGCCGCGCATCCTGGGGCGTGTCGCCATCGTAGGTGAACACCCCCAGCTCGACCCCGGCCGACTCGTTGAGCGCCTGCGACAACCGGTCGAGCTCGGCCAGCTGGTCCTGCGCGAGCGCCTTGGTCGGGAAGAGATACAGCGCCCGCGTCGAGGGCTCGACCAGGATCCGGTGCAGGACCGGCAGGTTGTAGCAGAGCGTCTTGCCCGAGGCGGTCGGGGTGGTCACGACCACGTGGCGTCCGGCCAGGATGTGCGCCACCGCCTCGGCCTGGTGCGTGTAGAGCTCGGTGATGCCGCGGCCCCGGAGGGTGTCGCAGAGGCGGGGATCGAGCGCCTCGGGGAACGGCGC
>JARKSS010000241.1 GCA_029974175.1 Vicinamibacterales bacterium | reverse complement strand
GATCGAGGTTGGCCGCGAAGATCAGGATGCCCCGGATGCGCCGCAGGTCGATCTCGCGCCCGCGCGGGGCGCGGCGAATCTCGTCCACCGGGATGCGGTAGACGTTTTGGCCGGGTTCGACGGTGAGCCGGCGATTGAAGCGGTCCTCGAACCGCCGGTTGTGCGTGGCGTCGTGAATGCGGATCGCCATCGTGAGCGGGACGTCGAGATCCGAGGCGATGGTGAGCACGAGGAACCGGTAGCCGCGCCAGTCGGGATACGGCTCGTTGAAGGTGATGCCGGGGTAGCCCGCGGGCTCGAGGTCCAGGCGCGCCGGGGAGCGCGACGGCGTCAGCCGGCTATGGCCCTCCTCGATCAGCACGCGCTCCCACCACGAGCCGTCGAGCGCGAACAGCGTCGGCGCTGCCCGGTTGCGCGCCAGGTAGACCGCGATGGTGCGGCCGAGCGGCACGGCGGCTGCCGCGAGCAGGGCGGCTGCCATGAGCACCGCCGCCCATCGCCCGGCCCGCGATTGCTGCCAGCCCCGCTGGTGTGTTCCGCCAGCCGCCGCGTCGAACAACAGCAGGAAGCTGACCGCACCGGCCGCGTCGCGCCAGAGGTCCTGCCACGACGCGTCGCGGTGGACCTGGAGCACCTGGAGCCCCTCGACCGCGGCCCCCAGCGCCACTGTGAGGGCGAACGCGACGATCGAGGCGTGCCGCTGCAGAAAGCCGGAGACGGCACCTGGAACGGCCGCGGGCGGCCTCCTCACGAGCGAGCGCACGAGCAGCGCGGCCACTCCGGCCAGCGGGGCGTGCCCGAAATCGAAGAACGCCATCCAGAACCGCGTACGCTCCGGCGGCTCCCCGAGCATGAGGAACCCAAGCAGCGCGGCGAGTGCGGCGAGGCGGAGCACCTGGACCACCCGTCGAGTGTATGCCGGCTGGTCCCGGCCGGGAGCGCTTTTCGGATAGACTCTTGCGGATCATCGGGGAGGCGACGGGTGTCCAGGGCGACCGGATTCGACAACGACAAGTACCTCGAGGAACAGAGCCGCGCCATCGTCGAGCGCGTGGGGAAGGTCGGCGGGCGGCTGTACCTCGAGTTCGGCGGCAAGATTGCGTTCGACTACCACGCCGCCCGCGTTCTCCCGGGCTACGACCCGAACGTCAAGGTCCGCCTCCTCCAGCGGCTCAAGGACCAGGCCGAGATCATCGTCTGCATCTACGCGGGGGCGATCGAGCGCCGGAAGGTTCGCGCCGACTTCGGCCTGCCGTACGACCTCGACGCGCTCAAGCTGATCGACGACCTCCGCGACTGGGGGCTGCTCGTACGGGCGGTGGTCATCACGCGCTACGAGGAGCAACCGTCGGCCAAGGTGTTCAAGGCGCGCCTCGAGCGGCGTGGCATCGCGGTCTACACGCATCGCTTCACGAGGGGCTACCCGACCGACGTGGACCGGATCCTCAGCGAGGAGGGTTACGGGGCCAACAGCTTCGTCCCGGCCGAGCGGCCGATCGTCGTCGTGGCGGGACCCGGGCCGGGCAGCGGCAAGCTGGCCACCTGCCTGTCGCAGGTGTACCACGAGCACCAGCGGGGCAACGCCGCCGGCTACGCCAAGTTCGAGACATTTCCGATCTGGAACCTCCAGCTGAAGCACCCGGTCAACGTCGCGTACGAGGCGGCAACCGTCGAGCTGAAGGACGTGAACCAGATCGACCCCTACCACCTGGCCGCGTACGGCAAGCAGGCGGTGAACTACAACCGCGACATCGACGCGTTCCCGCTGCTGGCCCGCATCCTCGGCCGCATCACCGGCGGGACGCTGTACCGTTCGCCCACCGACATGGGGGTCAACCGCGCCGGCTTCGCCATCGTGGACGACAAGGTGGTCCGCCAGGCGGCCGAGCAGGAGGTCATCCGACGCTACTTCCGCTACGCCTGCGAGTACGCGCTGGGGCTCGTGGAGCGCGAGGATGTCGAGCGGTCGAAGCTGATCATGGACGGCCTCGGGCTCGAACCCGAGCACCGCCCGGTGGTGGTGGCGGCCCGGCGCGCCGGACGCGAGGCCGAGGCCGAGGGGAAGGGGAACGAAGGGGTGTCGTGCGGTGCCGCGATCCAGCTCGAGGACGGCTCGATCGTCGTCGGGAAGAACTCGCCGCTGATGCACGCCGCTTCGGCGGTCGTCCTGAACGCCATCAAGCAGCTGTCGCGGATCCCCGACGAGATCCACCTGCTGACGCCGAACGTCGTCGAGTCGATCGCCGGGATGAAGAAGGACATCCTGAGGATGAAGGCCGTGAGCCTCGACCTCGACGAGACCCTGATCGCCCTCGGGATCAGCGCGGCGTCCAACCCTGCCGCGGCCGCGGCGGTGGCGCGGCTGACGCAGCTGGCCGGCTGTGAGTTCCACACCACCCACCTCCCGACCCCGGGCGACGAGGCAGGATTGCGCCGCCTCGGCCTCAACGCGACGAGCGAGCCGCAGTTCGCGACGCGCGCGCTCATCCTGTAGCGGCGGGGTTCACGCAGTCATTCCGCCTGCCTGGGCACCTTCGTCAGCCAGGCGCGGCGCTCCGCCTCGCGCGGGCGGTCGCCGGGGCCTCCGTAGGACGTCACCCCGAGGGCCGAGTACGCCGGGCACATTCCCACCGTTCCCGACACGGTCAGCATGAGTCCCCAGGCGGCCAGCGGCCACCGCCAGGCGCTTTGTATGCGCCCGGCGGCGGTCACGGCAAGCAGGCCGGCCCCGAACCGCACCAGGCGCTCGAGATCGCCGACGTTGTACACCTCCAGCTGCTTCACCTGCCAAGGCGTCAGCTGCCGGCGTTCCACGAGCGTGCGGGTCAGCGCGCCGATGGTCGGCTCGACGAGCGTGGCCCCGTCCACGTCGATCGTCGGGGTGCGGCGCTTGCCGTCGTTCAGCGCCGTGGCGCGCGCGAGCGCCTCGGGGTCGCGGTCCACGTTCTCGTAGCTGCAGGCCACGCCAAGCCGCCGCAGGTGGCGCAGCGCGCGCTGCGTATCCTCGCACCAGTCGGCGCCGTACACGGTAATCATGGGAGCCCCTCCATGCCGGCACCCGCCTGGGCCGCCTTCCGGCTGCGCCGGCGCGGCAAGGCCGGTGCTGCTGTCCCCACCGCGTGCCCGTTCCTCAGGTCCCGCTTGCCCGCCTGGCCTTCCGCCCCGGTCTGCTGCCTCCACGATAGCGCGCTTTGGGAGCCGCCGGGGGAGGCGGTTCGAGCGCGACCCCGAACAGCTCCTCCACCAGGGCCGCGTCGAGCGCGCGGCCCTTCGGCGGTGCCTTGGCGGCGAGCGGGATGCCGCTGGCCGCGCGGGCGGTCAACTCCTGCTCTTCCACCCCGCGAAGCCGGAACAGCAGCTCGGGCTTCTCGTCGAAGCGGGCGCCGACGCCATAGAGGGCCGAGGCGACGTGCTTGCACATGGACGCCGCGTCGGGGCAGCTGCACGAGAACCGGATCTCACGCGGGGCCGGGAACAGGCCGGTTTCCTGCCGGCACAGGTGCTCCATCACCCGGTCCGACAGCCGGCCCTGCAGCAGCTCGACCACCGAGCCGATCTCGCCCGCCAGGGTCTCGCAGATGGCCTGCCAGGCCTCAGGCTTCACGGGCGCGATCCGGATTCCCACCTCGTAGAGGTGGGTGCCGCTGACGAGTGCACGCACCTCGCTCCTGGCAATCTGCAGATCGACCACCGCGCCCTGCCGGAGGTACGAGCGGCCGCGGGGGAGCCGGTTGGCGTAGTCGCTGTAGCGTTCGAGGTTCTCGCACCAGGCCCTGCCCCAGAAGGTGGTGGCAATCTCGCGCCCCTCGACCGAAACGGGCCACAGCTCGCGGCCGGCCCTGCGCAGGTCGGCGGTCGCCTTCAGCGCGCGCTGGCGCCGCTCGGCCGACGACACGTGGGGCGGGAAGCCGAAGTCGTCGGTCCACTCCATCCGACCCGTCGCTCTCCTCCCGCGCCGGAACGCCATGCGGCTATTGCATCACACCCACGTGCGCCTAGTGTGGACTCAACGCGGTTCGCGCGTCCAGGGCGACCAGGCGCAGCAGCGCCTCGTCCGCCATCTCGGTGAGCAGCAGCTCGGCGCCTCCCTCCAGGATGTCCGCCGCCAGGCCGCGCTTGGAGGCGATGAGCGCGTCGATCCGCTCTTCCACGGTGCCCCGGCAGACGAACTTGTGGACGAGCACGTTGCGTGTCTGGCCGATCCGGAAGGCGCGGTCGGTGGCCTGGTCTTCGACCGCCGGGTTCCACCACCGGTCCACGTGCACCACGTGCGAGGCGGCGGTCAAGTTGAGGCCCGTTCCGCCCGCCTTGAGCGACAGGACGAAGAACGGGACCCGCTCGTCCTCCTGGAAGCGCTCGACGAGCCGGCGCCGCGCCGCGACGGGCGTGCCGCCGTGGAGCACGAGGCCCGGCCGGCCCCAGAGGCTGGAGAGGTAGGCGGCAAGCGGGCCGGTCAGCTCGCGGAACTGCGTGAAGACCAGCATCTTCTCCTGCCGCGCCGACACCACGTCCACGATCTCGGCCAGTCGCGTCCACTTGCCGCTGTCGGCAGGGCTCCAGGCCTGGTCGCCCAGCCAGTGTGACGGGTGGTTGCAGATCTGTTTGAGGCGCAGCAGTGATGCGAGCACCAGGCCGCGCCGGTCGATCCCTTCGGTCGTTTCGGCCAGCCGCCGCTTCAGGTCGCGCACCGCCTGCTCGTAGAGGGCGGCCTGTGTCCGACTGAGGAGGCAGTAGGCGGTCACCTCGGTCTTCTCGGGAAGGTCGGAGATGATCCGCGGGTCGGTCTTCAGCCGGCGGAGGATGTACGGGCGCACGAGGTCGCGCAGCGGCCCGAAGGCATTGTGCGGCCGCTCGGCCAGCCGCTTCGTCATCTCGGTGAACTGCCTCGCCGACCCGAGCAGCCCCGGGTTCAGGAAGTCGAAGATCGACCAGAGGTCGCCCAGGCGGTTCTCGATCGGCGTGCCGGTCAGCACGATCCTCGCCCGCGACCGCAGCGCCTTCACCGCCCGGGTTTGCTGCGCCGCGGCGTTCTTGATTGCCTGCGCCTCGTCCAGCACGACGAGGTCCCAGTCGGTGGCCGCCATCCAGGGGAGGCGGCGCACGGTGCCGTAGGTGGTGAGGACGATGTCGGTTCGGGCGAGCTGCTCCGGATCGGGCGATTTCAGATCGGTGGAGGGAACTGCCGACGGGTGGGCCACGAAGGTCGAGAGGGTCGGGGTGAACCTCGCGATCTCGGCCGCCCAGTTCGCCAGCACCGACGCCGGCGTCACCAGCAGCGTCGCCTGGGCGCCAGCACGTGGGTCCGCCGTCGCGCTGTTGCCTGTCTTGCACCGCTTGAGGGCCGACAGCAGCGCCAGCACCTGCACCGTCTTGCCGAGGCCCATGTCGTCGGCCAGGCATGCGCCCAGGCCGAGCGACGACAGGAAGTGCAGCCACCGGACGCCCACCTGCTGGTAGGGACGCAGCAATCCCTGGAAGGCCTCCCCGGGGTCCACGCTTGCGAGCGCCTCTGGCGATCGCAACCGCTGCAGGATGCCGGCCAGCCAGGGTCCGGCCTCGACACCTGCCCACGTGCGGTCCTCTTCTTCGGCCGCGTCCTGCAGCCGGGAATCGGTGCCGGCCACCAGCCGCATGGCTTCGGCGAAGCTGAGTCCCTGGCGTGCGGCCGCCTGCTGGATACGGCTGAAGCGGTCGATCATCCCGCCGAGGCGCTCGCGATCGACTTCCACCCACCGGCCGCGTAGAAGCGCCAGTCCTTCGGTGGCCCGCAGCAGCGAACGCACTTCTTCCGGCGTCAGCTTCTCGCCCTCGAGCGTCACCTCCACGTGGAAGTCGAGCAGCGATTCCAGGCCAAGGCCGCCGCCGGCCGGTTTCGCGCCAACCCGGGCCGCGACGGTCGGGCGCGGGGGTCGGCCTGCCCTCCAGTGCGCCGGCACGCGCACGATCACGCCGGCGTCCTCGAGCTGGTGCACGTCGCGCAAGAAGCTCAGCGCCTCGGCCACGTTCCAGCGCAGGGGGTGGAAGACCTCACCGCTTTCGACCATGGCCTTCAGCCAGGTGCAGCGCTCGGCGGCCCGTTGCACGGGCAGCAGGAGCGACAGCAGCGCTCCCCGGTTGGCGGCGCCCCCGTACTCCTCGAGCGCGCGGCCGAGCGGGACGTGCCGCGGCTTGCCCTGTGACGACAAGCCCTGCGTGTAGGTGGCGAGGAAGGCGAACGGCGCGTCGGGGTCGCGTCGGTTTTCGGCCAGGTGAAAGTGCACGCGCCCGATGGTGTTCCAGGCGCCGTTGAACGTGCGGAG
>JARKSS010000239.1 GCA_029974175.1 Vicinamibacterales bacterium | reverse complement strand
GCTGTCGATCTCCACCTACGGCGGCGTCCTCCTCGCGCTGCCGGTCCTGATGTGGCAAATCTGGCGGTTCGTCGTGCCCGCGCTGCACGCCAAGGAGAAGAAGTACGCGATCCCGTTCGTGCTGTCGTCGGTCGGCCTGTTCGCCCTCGGCGCCGCGGTGGCCTACTGGACGCTCGACAAGGCGCTTGAGTTCCTCATCACCTGGGCGGGCGACAGCGACAGCGTGCAGGGCAACTTCCGGGTCAGCGAGTACATCAACCTCGTCGGGCTGATGGTCGCCGCGTTCGGCATCGCATTCGAGTTCCCGGTGCTGCTGGTCGGCAGCGCCTGGGATACGCTGCTCGAGGGCAGCGTCCGGCACCTGGTCGAGCGCGAGTGCCTGCCCGCCTACCTTGCGAGGCAGCGCTGGTTCGCCGGCCGGTCGCGCACGATCCGCTCGGCCCGGATCATCGACTGGGCGGTGGCGCGCCGCGGCCGCGAACCGGCCTTTCTCACGATCGCGGAGGTGACCTTCGCAGGCGACGAGCGCGAGCGCTACCTCCTGCCGCTGGCCACCGAATCGGGGGCGCAGGCCGAGCACGTGCTGAACCAGGCTCCCGAAACGGTGCTGGCGCGTTTGAAGGGGGCCCGCAAGGGGGTGCTGTACGACGCCTGCGGGGGCGAGAAGATTGGGCGCGAGCTGCTGGCGCTGATGAGCACCGAGGGGACGCTGGCCACGCGCCACGGCGTCATCACCGGGCAGCGCACCTCGGCCCTCGACGAGGTGGCGCGCGAGTGCGATCTCGACGGCCTCAAGGCCTCGGTCGTCCCCCGCGATCAGAGCAACAGCTCGCTCGTCTACGACCCCGCCCTGATCCTGAAGCTGATCCGGCGCCTCGACCCCGGCCGAAACCCCGAGCTGGAGATCGGCCGGCACCTCACCGAGCGGCGCAAGTTCACGCGTGCGCCAGCCCTCGCCGGCGCGCTCTCTTACCAGGGCCCCGGAGACGAACCGGTCACGCTCGGCATCCTGCACCGCCTGGTCGAACACCAGGCGGACGGGTGGGGGCATGCGATCGAAGAGCTGGGACGCTACTTCGAACGGGTCACCAGCGAGCCGTCGAGAGTGCCGCCACCGCCCGCAGCCGTTCCCGAGCTGGCGCTCGCGGGCACCGAACCCCCGGCCCTGATCGCCGATGCGATTGGAACTTACCTCGAAACCGCCACGCGCCTCGGCCAGCGAACGGCGGAACTCCACATCGCGCTGGCGACGCCCGATGGCGACCCGGCCTTCGAGCCGCAGCCCTTCACCGGGCGCGACCTCGCGCTGAGTGGAGCGCGCATGGCCGAGGAGGCCCGCGTGACGCTGGACGCGATCGAGGGGGCGCTGAAGGGCCTCCCCGGTCCGGCGCGCGAGGCCGCCGCACGTCTCGTGGACCGCCGCGCCGACGTCATCGGCGCCCTCGTCGCGCTGTCGGCGGTCGAGAACCCCGGACAGAAGATCAGGGTCCACGGCGACTTCCACCTGGGCCAGGTCCTGTGGGCCGAGGGTGATTTCTACCTGCTCGACTTCGAGGGCGAGCCCGACCGGCCGCTGGCCGAGCGGCGGGCGCGGCAGTCGCCGATGAAGGACGTGGCGGGCATGCTGCGGTCGTTCGGCTACGCCGCCGAGGCGGCCATCCGGGCCGAGCCGGTGACCGTCGGCAAGCCGCACGGCGACCTGCAGCCCTGGGTCAGGGCCTGGTGGACATGGGTCGGCACGGCCTTCCTGCGGTCGTACCTCGCGGTGGCAGGCGAGGCGCCGTTCCTGCCGGGCGACCGCGCGTCGCTCGCGGCGGTGCTGCGGGTGTTCCTGCTCGAAAAGGCGCTCTACGAGTTGCGCTACGAACTGAACCACCGCCCCGACTGGCTGCCGATCCCGCTTTCGGGGATCGAGGAGATCCTCGGGTGGTGACAGCCAGCCGACACGAGGCTCTGATGGCCCAAGCGCCCGACACGCCGCTTGCCACCTACCGACTCCAGTTCCACGCCGGCTTCACCTTCCGCGAGGCCGCCGCGCTGGCGCCGTACCTGGCCGCGCTCGGCGTCACGCACTGCTACGCGTCGCCCTACCTGACGGCAAAGCCGGGCAGCACGCACGGCTACGACATCTGCAACCACCGCGAGCTGAACCCGGAAATCGGCAGCCGGGCCGACTACGACGAGTTCGTCCAGGCGCTGCATGGCCACGGCCTCGGACAGGTCATCGACTTCGTCCCGAACCACATGGGGATCGATCCCCGCACGAATCCGTGGTGGCGCGACGTGCTCGAGAACGGCCAGTCGTCCGCGTTCGCGCGGTACTTCGACATCGACTGGGACCCGATCAAGCCTGAACTGCAGGGCAAGGTGCTGCTGCCGATCCTGGGCGACCAGTACGGCCTCGTGCTCGAGCGGGGCGAACTGCGTCTGGGCTTCGAGGACGGCGCGCTCTTCCTCGAGTACTTCGACAACTGGCTGCCGGTGAACCCGCGCCAGGCGGTGATGGTCTACGAGCACGGCCTCGAGGCGTTGACCGCCTCGCTCGGGGAGGAGCACGCCGAGCTGCGCGAGTTCCTCAGCATCCTGACCGCGCTGCGCAACCTGCCGGGCATCCACGAGACCGACCCGGCACGCATTGCCGAACGGCGGCGCGAGAAGGAAGTGGCCCGCGAGCGTCTCGGTCGCCTGGTGTCCTCGTCTGCAGAGATCCGCTCGCACGTCGAGCGCGCCGTGGAGTTCTTCAACGGGACACCGGGCGTGCCCGCCAGCTTCGATCCGCTGCACGAGCTGCTCGAGCGCCAGGCCTACCGGTTGTCGGACTGGCGCTCGGCCTCGCACGAGATCAACTACCGCCGTTTCTTCGACATCAACGCGCTGGCCGCGCTCCGGATGGAAGACCCCGAGGTGTTCGAGGCGACGCACGCGCTCGTCGCCGACCTGCTCGAAGGCGGCCAGGTGGACGGGCTGCGGATCGATCACCCCGACGGCCTCTTCGACCCGAAGGCGTACTTCGAGAAGCTGCACGAACTCGGCGGCAGCCGCCGCCGGCTCTGGGTGGTCGCCGAGAAGATCCTCAGCGACGACGAGACGCTGCCCGACGAGTGGCCGATCGCGGGCACCACGGGGTACGCCTTCGCGAACGACCTCACCGGGCTCCAGATCGATCCGGCCGGCGAGCGGCCGCTTCGCCAGTTCTACGCGCGGTTCACGGGGTTCACCTGGCCGTTCGCCGAGATCGCCTACCGGAGCAAGAAGCTGATCACCGAGGCCTCGCTCGCCTCCGAGCTGAACGTGCTGGCGCACGCCCTCAACCGGATCTCCGAGTCGAACCGCCGCTCGCGCGACTTCACCCTCGAGAGCCTGCGGCGCGTGCTCCAGGAGGTGGTCGCCTGCTTCCCCGTCTACCGGACGTACATCGACCAGCGAGGCGGAACGGCAGCCGACCGGGACCGGGTCGAGGAGGCGGTGGCCGTGGCAAGGCGCCGCAACCCCACCATCCCCGCCTCGCAGTTCGACTTCCTCCGCGAGGTGATCCTCCCCCGCCGCCTCTCGCCCGAGGCGGCATCCGAGGATCGCCGCGACGGCTACGCTCCGGTGGACGAGGAGGGCTACCAGGCGCGCCTGCGCTTCTCGATGAAGCTGCAGCAGTACACCGCCCCGGTCCAGGCCAAGGGCGTCGAGGACACCGCCTTCTACCGCTACAACCTGCTGGTCGCCTTGAACGAGGTTGGCGGCGAGCCCTCGCGCTTTGGGCGCCGCCCCGAGGAGGTGCACGCCCGCAACCAGGCCCGCGCGCGCCACTGGCCGGAAGAGATGCTCACCACCGCCACGCACGACACCAAGCTTGGCGAGGACATCCGCGCCCGCGTTGCCGTGATCTCGGAGCTGGCAAACGACTGGAGGCGGCACGTCTCGCGCTGGGCGCGCATCAACGCGGGCAACCGTACCGAGATCCACGGCAGGCCGGCCCCCGACCGCAACGACGAATACCGCTTCTACCAGGTCCTGCTCGGCGCCTGGCCCCCTGCCCCGCCGGGTGGCACAGGCGCCTCACCTGCAGCTGTCCCTCCCACCCTGGTAGAACGCCTCCGCGACTACATGATGAAGGCCATCAAGGAGGCCAAGATCCACACCAGCTGGATCAACGACAACCAGGAGTACGATGCCGCGATGGCGCGCTTCGTCGAGGGCACGCTCACGGGACCCTCGTCGCGCCGCTTCCTGGCCTCCTTCCTCCCGTTCCAGGCTCGCGTGGCGCGCCTGGCGGTGGCCAACTCGCTCGCGCAGGTCGTGCTGAAGACGTGCAGCCCGGGTGTTCCCGATTTCTACCAGGGGACCGAACTGTGGGACCTGAACCTCGTGGACCCCGACAACCGGCGGCCCGTCGATTTCGCCGCGCGCCGGGCCGCGCTCGAGGCGCTGGCGCCGCTGCTGCCCGCGCTTCCCGGGAACACGGCCGGCGGGGACGGCGACCACCGCTTGTCGGAGCGCCTGCAGACCCTTGCCGCGATGCTCGACGGCTGGGAAGACGGGCGCATCAAGCTCTGGGTCACCGCGGCGGCCCTGAGGGCCCGGCGCACCTGCCCGAGCCTGTTCCTCGGGGGCGACTACCTGCCGCTGCCGGCGGCGGGAAACGCAGCAGCCCATCTCTTCGCCTTCGCCCGCACCGCCGCCCCGGCCCCGGCCTCCCCCTCAGCCGCCATCGTTCTCGTCCCACGCCTGGTCGCCGGGCTCGGCGACGGCTGGCGCGACTGGGCCGCGGCCTGGGGACCGGCCTTCGTGGCGCTGCCCCCGGCCCTCGCGGGTCTGAGGTGGACAAACGCCATCACAGGGGAACGGGTGGAAAGCGTTGAGAACGAAGGAGGGGAAGGCGTGCGGGTCGGAGCGGTGCTCGCAAACTGCCCGGTTGCGATCCTGCTTGGGGCGAAAAACTAGAGGGTAGCGACCCGAAATAGACTCCAGCTCCTGCCACCGGCCGCGGCGGGTGGCAGGAAGTGGTCACTCGCTCAGACGGTGCTCCTCAGCGGTTGCCGCGCCGGCTTGCGGCGCGGCTGCCGCTACTCATCTTCTTCTTCCGGCTTGCGGTCTTCCGACCCGGCATCTTGCGTCCGGCAGCCTTGCGGGCGCGTGCCCCGACGCCGCCGGCGCGAGATGCCCGGCGGACCCGACGCCTCGGCTGTTCTTCCTCCGCAACCTGGCTGGCCGCTTCGGGATTGACCAGCGACTCGGCGACGCCGGTGAGCCGCCCGTCGGTCACCTTCTCCTGCTCGAGGGTCTGCTCGAGCAGCCCGGCCGCTTCCTCGTGCCCCAACCGCGCAGCCCATGCGCGGAGGGTCCCGTACGCGGTCATTTCGTAGTGTTCAACCTTCTGGGCCGACGCGATGAGCACCGCGTCGCGCACCGGGCCCGCCTCGACTTCGGCCATCATCTCCTGGCCTTCCTCGATCAGCGCCTGCATGCCCTTGCACTTCTTCCCGCGGGGCGCCTCGCCAATCAACCCGAAGACCCGCTTCAGCCGCTCCAGCTGGCCCGTTGTCTGCTGCCGGTGCTCTTCGAACAGTGTCCGCAGTTCGCCGCCCGCGGCCGCCTTGGCCATCTTCGGCAACGACCTCAGCACCTGCTTCTCGGCGTCGAGAACGTCACGCAGTTCCTCGACCATCAAACGCTCGAGGGTGTCGATCTTCGCCATCCGCCTCTGCTCCTTGGCGTGCCGGGAGGTGGCAAGGCTGCGACCACCCGCGCGCTCAACAGGGAGTCCAGCAAGATAAGCGCCATCGGAACACCTCGTCTCGCCACGGTCGCGCCGCCCGCCTGCGGCGCTGCGGTCCTTCCGGCCGGTGCCGTCCTCAGGCCGTCGCGGCTCGCAGGATCACCGCACCGTCGCGGGTTCGAGCGAGGAAACGGGACGCGGTCAGCTCCTCGATCACGGCCTCGCAGGTGGGGCGATCGACGCCCCACAAACGTTGTGCCTGCGCCACCGTGAGCTTCAACCCGGGCATCTCGAGGAACTCCGCCCTCACGCGTCGGAGCGTCTCTTCCTGGGCGGACCGGATGTAGTTCATAGAAAGCCTCCCTTCCTGGTCTTCAAACCCCGACACCGCGACCCGTCGCCGGTTTCGCGATCGAAATGGGTTGAGGATTAATGCTGACCCGCAGCTTACCTGAAGAAGATCAGCAATGCGGGTGCCATGGAGGGCGAGGGCCTTCTCGAGCGGCTTTTCCGCGGCTTGCGGCGTGGGCGTGCGCGGCCCGCGCGCCGGGGCGTCAGGAAGACGACGCGGCCGTTACACAGTGTCTCCCGTGGTGACACCGGGCCAACGGCCGTGGCGCCCTCAGCGAGGATCGGGAAGGGGTCGCCAACCGCCTTCGAACAGCTGCTTGAAGTACTGAACCGATCGATCGATCAACGCGGTCGGATCGTCGAAGCGCTCCACCTGTTCGGTCCCGTCGTCGCTCGTCGTGACGAACTCGTAGTCCAACCCGTCGGCGTTGCGCCGGATCTCGCACCGCGCCTGCCGATTGTCCCGTGTGAACGTCCAGATCATACGCGGCTGATGTTAGCAGATTCGCGGCAGCTGCTCGCCGCTTTGCATCGGCAACAGGCGCGCCGCGCCGAGCAGCCCGACGACGACGACCCGGCCGGGATCGGAGGACACGACCCGTCCAGCCACCGCCGCGCCGGAGGTGACCTCGAACCGCGACAACACGTCCACGGCCCGGCCGGCCTGCGACTCGGGCAGGAAGAGCGTAAACCGCCCTTCGTTGGCCGCGTAGAGGGGATCGAGGCCCAGCATCTCGCACGCCGCGCGCACCCCGGCATCCACTTTCAGAGCCGGCTCCTCGATCGTGATGCCCGATCCCGACGCCTTGGCGATCTCGTTCAGCGCGCTTGCCAGCCCCCCGCGCGTGAGGTCCCGGAGGCAGTGCACCTCGAGGCCGGCCTCGAGCAGCGCCAGCACCGGCTCGGCCAGCGGCGCGCAGTCGCTTTCGATCGGCGACTCGAATCCGAGGCCCTCGCGTACCGCCATCACGGCCATGCCGTGACGCCCCAGGTCGCCGCTGACGACAACGGCATCCCCAGCTCTGACCGACGCCGGGGCAATCCGCAGGTCGTGCTCGACGGTGCCCACCCCGGCGGTGTTCACGTACACGCCGTCACCGCGGCCCCGCTCGACCACCTTCGTGTCACCCGTCACAATCGCCACGCCCGCCGCGGCCGCCGCCTCCTGCATCGAACCGACGATGCGCTCCAGCGTCGCCATCTCGAGCCCTTCCTCGATGATGAACCCGGCGCTGAGGAACCGCGGCCTCGCCCCCGCCATCGCCAGGTCGTTCACCGTCCCGTTCACCGCCAGCGTTCCGATGTCCCCCCCGGGGAAGAAGAGCGGCCGCACCACGAACGAGTCGGTCGTGAACGCTACGCGGCTCGGCCCTCGGCCCAGCGCGAACACCGCCGCGTCGTGATCGCGATCCGAAAGTGGACTCTCGAACGCCGCAAAAAACACCCGCGACAGCAGCTCGTGCATGAGGCGGCCGCCGCCCCCATGGGCGAGCGTCACCCGGTCGTGACGGGCGATGGGTGTGGGACAGGAAGCGGAGAAGTCGGACATGGAAAGGCTCAGGGCTCAAGGCTCACGGCTCGGAGCCTGCCCGCCGGAGCCGCGAGCGTCGCGAGCGTTCGGCGGAGGCGGGCGGTGAAGAAAGTACGCGGCGCACGCTCCCTCTGAAGAAACCATCGTCGCGCCCAGGGGATGCTCGGGCGTGCACTCCCTGCCGAAGGCCGCACACTCGGAGGGCTTCAGGCGTCCCTGGAGGACGAGGCCGCTCTGGCACGCGGCCGGCTCCCCGGGCGAGGCCAGCGTCTCGAGGCCGAACCGCCGCTCGGCGTCGTACTCGTCGTACGGACGGCGCAAGCCCAGGCCGCTCGCCGGGATCACCCCAATGCCCCGCCACTCGCGATCGACGACCTCGAAGACCTGGTGGAGGAGCTGCAGCGCCGCGGGGTTGCCCTGATCGCGCACGACCCGCGCGTACTGGTTCTCCACCTCGGCGCGCCCCTGCTCGAGCTGCGCGAGACACATGTGGAGCCCCATCAGCAGGTCGAGCGGCTCGAACCCCGTGATCACGATCGGAACGCGGTGCCGCCTGGCCACCGGCGCGTACTCGGCCGCCCCCGTGACCGCGCACACGTGCCCGGCCGCCAGGAAGCCCTGGACGCGGGCGCCGTCCGCCGAGAGGATCGCCTCGAGCGCCGGCGGGACCAGCACGTGCGAGACGAGCAGGCTGAAGTTCGACACGCCGTCCCGGCGCGCCAGGTACGCCGCCATCGCGTTTCCCGGCGCGGTCGTCTCGAAGCCCACGGCGAAGAACACGACCTCGCGCCCAGGCTCGCGCCGGGCAAGCTCGAGCGCGTCGAGCGGCGAATACACCACCCGCACGTCGGCGCCGGCCGCCTTGGCCGACAGCAGATCGGTCGTCGAGCCGGGGACGCGCAGCATGTCGCCGAACGAGCAGAGGATGACCTCCGGACGCGACGCCAGCGCGATCGCCCGATCGATCTTCGCCGCCGGCGTCACGCAAACCGGGCAGCCGGGTCCGTGCAGCAGCGTCACCTCGGATGGCAGCAGCTGGTCGAGGCCGTACTTCAGGATCGCGTGCGTCTGTCCGCCGCAGACCTCCATCACGGTCCAGGGCCGCGTGACGAGCGCGCGGATCGCTGCCAGGGTGCGCCGGGCGGCCGCGGGGTCGCGGTACTCGTCCAGGTACTTCAACGCGGCTCCTCCGGCCCCTCACCTTCTTCCGGCGCGATGGCCGCCAGGTACTCGAACACTTCGCGGGCCTCGGCCTCGTCCACGCGGCTGAGGGCAAAGCCGGCATGGACGACGACGTATTCGTCCACGCGCGCGTCGGGAAGGTAGGCGAGGCTCACTTCCTTGATGACGCCCTCGAAGCTGACGCGCGCGGTACGCGTGAACGGGTCGTCACCCGCGATGCTGACGATCTTCCCCGGGATGGCGAGGCACATCTCAATCCCCTGAATCCCCTCAGGCTACACCGGCCCTGTCATTTCTTCATCCCCCAGGCTGCCGCCACCACCTGCCCCAGCGCGATCCCGCCGTCGTTCGGCGGGATGCGCTGGTGCCAGAAGGGCCGGAACCCCGCCTCGCGCAGGCGGGTGACCGCCCGCTCGGTCAGGTAGCGATTCTGGAAGCAGCCGCCCGACAGCCCCACGCGCTCGAGCCCCTGGCGCAACGCGACCGCGACGATGATCTCTGCCAGCGTGTCGTGGAAGCGGCGCGCGAGGTCGGCCGCCGGCGCACCGGCCCGGAGGTCGGCAAGCAGGGCCTCGAGCATCGGCTGCCAGTCCACCAGCGCCGGCGCCTGGTCCTCTTCACCGGCAGCAACGCGGCCCTCGTCGATGACGAAGGGGTACGCGCATCCGGGCTGCCCTCGCCTCGCGGCCCACTCCAGCTCGACCGCGGCCTGGCCCTCGTAGGCGACCCGGTGCCGCAAGTTCAGCAGCGCAGACACGCCGTCGAACAGCCGGCCGGCACTGGAGGTGAGCGGCGTGTTCACCCCC
>JARKSS010000226.1 GCA_029974175.1 Vicinamibacterales bacterium | reverse complement strand
CGATCGTGCGCATGCGCTTCGTGGAGAAGCAGCCGGTCACCGCCTGGCAGCGCCAGAACCCGCGCGAGTACGGCTTCTACTCCAACGTGAACCCCGACGTGGACCACCCCCGCTGGAGCCAGGCGCGCGAGCGGCGGATCGGCGAGTTCTTCAAGCGCCGCACGCTGCTCTTCAACGGGTACGGCGACCAGGTGGCCAGCCTCTACGCGGGAATGGACCTGCGCCGGGACTTCTGAGCGCACCCGATGCCGCGCACGTCCCGCCGGGTGATCAAGCCGCTCCTGTTCGTTGCCTCGCTGCTGCCGCTGGCGTGGCTGCTCGTTCGAGGCTTCTCGGGCACCCTCGGCGCCAACCCGCTCGAGACGATCACGCACGAGACCGGCCTTTGGACGCTTCGGTTCCTGCTCATCACCCTCGCCGTCACGCCCGCCCGGCGCCTGTTGCGCATGAACGCGCTCATCGCGTACCGGCGCATGCTGGGGCTGTTCGCCTTCGCCTACGGGTGCCTCCACCTGGTCACCTACCTCTGGTTCGACCAGTTCTTCTCGTGGGGTGAGATCGTGCGCGACGTGGCGAAGCGGCCCTTCATCACCGCCGGGATGGCGGGTTTCGCGGCGATGGTGCCGCTGGCATTCACCTCGACCGCGGGGATGATCAGGCGGCTGGGCGGGCGGCGGTGGCGCGCCCTGCACCGGCTGGTCTACTTCGCGGCGGCGGCCGGCGTGGCGCACTACTGGTGGCTGGTGAAGGCCGACACGCGGTCGCCGCGCGGCTACGCCGTCGTACTGGCGGTGCTGCTGCTGGCGCGCCTGCTGCCGGCCGGCGCTACCGGCTCGGCTCGACCTGCCGCCGGCGGCCCGAGAACCAGGCCTTCAGCCACGCGATGATCGCGGGAAGCAGCGAGAGGAAGATCACCACCGCCACCACCAGGTGGAGGCGGTGCTCGATGTCGGGAATGAAGCGCCCGAGGTAGTAGCCCCCCAGCACCATCGAGTTCACCCACAGGACCCCGCCCAGGATGTTGTAGGTCGCGAAGTGGGCGTAGGTCATCTGCGCGGCGCCGGCGACGACGGGCGCGAAGGTGCGGATGATCGGGACGAAGCGCGCGATCACGATGGTCTTCCCACCGTGCCGCTCGTAGAACTCGTGGGTCCGGATGAGGTGCTGCCGGCGGAAGAAGAAGGAGTTGGGGCGGCTGTACAACGCCTGCCCGGCCCGGTGCCCGATGTAGTAGCCGGTGGCGTCGCCCACGATGGCGGCCGCCATCAGCGTCACGATCAGCCAGACGACGTCGAGGTCGCCGCGCGCGGCAAAGAGCCCGGCCGTCACCAGCAGCGAGTCGCCGGGCAGGAAGAACCCAATGAGCAGGCCGGTCTCGGCGAACACGATTGCGATGAGACCGACGAGGCCGACCAAACGGATCAGCTCGGGCACGTTGTAGACGATCCGGAAGAACTCCTGCACCCAGCCGAGGACCGACTCCACGCACCACTCCGATCCGGCGGCCACGAGCCTCAGCCGCCAAAGGGTTCATTATACCGGCCCCCGCGCCCGCCTTTTGAGGCATACTTGAGCCGAACCACTCATCATCGACATTCGAACCGGCACCAACGCGGCGCGCCGGGGCGGGCGCAGTCCCGGCGCGACAGGTCGCCTTCGGGGAGGAGGGAGGCCATGGACGCGAGAACGGTGACGGCCGCCGGCCACCAGGCCGACGTGGTGGCCATGGCGGACGAGGTGGTGCGGACCGTCCCGCGCGCGCGCGAGGCCGTCGCCCGGCACGACCCGGCGCCGCTCGACGAGGCCGTGCGGCTCGCGCACCTCGTGCAGCGCCAGGAGCAGGCACTCATCCACCGCATGGTCGAGGCGGCCGGGGGCACCACCGGGACCGTCGGCGTGGACGAGGAAGCGATCTTCGTCCCCATGCATCTCGAGCGAATTGCGGTCAACATCGAGCTGCTCGGCGCCTCGGTCGGCCGCATGATTCGCGACGGCATCCTGTTCACCGACCGTGCCGCGCGCGAGATCCGTCAGCTGTTCGCGACCGTCCTCGAACTGCTCGAGGGGCTTCGCGACGCGCTGCGTACCGGCAACCGGACGCTGGTGCGCTACATCCGCGATGCGGGACGCGTGGCCGAGGTCCAGGCGAACGAGTTCGCCCTGTTCCACGAGCAGCGCCTCATCGAGGGCGTCTGCCAGCCGAAGGCCTCGTCGGTCTACCTCGCGATGCTCGATCAGCTCAGGGGGATCGAGTGGCACGCGCGGCAGGTGGCCGAGAAGCTCGGCACCGGCGCGCCGGTGGGCGAGCCGTACGCGTGATCGATCAGCCCAGGAACCGCAGCAGCCAGCGCGCCCCCTCCACGCTGAGCGCGGGAACGTACGTGATGAGGAGCACGGCCGCGGCCTGCACCGCGAGGAAGGGCAGCGCGGCCCGCGAGACCTCGTACATGCTGCGGCGGAAGCGCAGCGACGCCAGGAACAGGTTCAGGCCGACCGGCGGGGTGAGGTACCCCATCTCCAGGTTCGTGAGGAAGATCGCCCCGAGGTGCAGGGGATGGACGTCGAAGGCCGCCGCGATCGGGAGGATCAGCGGCACCACGACGAAGATCGCCGAGAAGATGTCCATCAGGCAGCCGACGGCGAGCAGGAAGATATTCAGCGTCAGGAGGAAGAGCCAGCGCGAGTGGATGGCCGACTTCACCCAGGCCGCCCCCTGCATCGGGATCTCGGCGTCGATCAGGTAGCCGGTGAGGCCGAGGGCGCAGCCGAGGATGATGAGCACCCCGCCGATGAGCACCGCCGATTCGACCGCCACGCGAGGCAGGTCGCCGGTGATCGACACGTCGCGGTGGACGACGCACTTGATGAAGAAGGCGTAAGCGGCGGTGATGGCCGCCGCTTCGACGGTGGTGGCGAACCCGCCGAACAGGCTCACGAAGACGATCACCGGGAGGACGATCTCCCACTTCGCCTCCCAGGCCGCGCGGCCAATCTCGGCCGGGTCGGGCGCCTGCCACTTCCCGCCGCGGGCGATGCCCTCGCGGAGGCAGTAGAGCGAGACGAGCCCCACCAGCACCATGCCGGGGACCAGCGCTGCCGCGAACATCTCGTTGACCGGCGTGCGGGCCGAGATGCCGTACAGGATCACC
>JARKSS010000203.1 GCA_029974175.1 Vicinamibacterales bacterium | reverse complement strand
CTGGCCGCCGACGAGGCGCTCGAGGTGGAAGCCTCGCCTGCCGGCCCGGTTCGCGAGGCCATTCGGCGGGGCAAGGCGGCGGTGGCCATCGAGCTGCCGGCCGGCTTCGGCGCCGAGGCCGCGCAGGCCTTCTTCGGCGATCCGTCACGGAAGAAGGCCCGGCTGACGATGCTCTACGATCCCAGCCGGGCCACCGAGGCCAGCATGGTCCAGGGGATCCTGGCCGGGCATGCGATGGAAGCGGTCAGCCGCGAGGTGTTCAGCGGTCCCACGGGGCGGGCCGCCGCCACCGAGACCCTCGAGGGGCTGGACGAGGCCGAGGGGCTGTCGGAGGCTGAGAAGGGCGCGTTGCGCGAGCTGCTGACCGGCGTGACGCGCTGGAACGACCTGGCCGCGACGCGCGGGGATGACCGGGCGGCGCAGCCCGGCGTGACCGTTCCCTTCGAGGTGTCGAAGCAGGAGGTGACCTCCGGCGAGGGGATCCCGTACAACGCCTACGCGCACTCGTTCGCCGGGATGGGCGTGCAGTTCATCCTGTTCATGGGCATCGAAATGGGCGTCGGCCTGCTGCTGCTCCGCCAGCAGGGCCTGTGGCAGCGGTTGCGCGCGGCGCCGCTGTCGCGCACGACGCTGCTCGGGAGCCGCGCCACCAGCACGGCGCTGCTCTCGCTCTTCATCCTCTGCTGCCTGTTCGTGTTCGCGCGGTTCGCGTTCGGCGTGCGCATCGAGGGCAGCCTCGCGGGCTTCCTCGGCATCTGCTTCGGGTTCTCGCTGATGACGGCCGCCTTCGGGCTGCTGCTGGCCGGCTTCGGCCGCACCCCGGACGGCACCCGTGGCATCGCCATCGTCGCCACCCTGTTCCTCGTGATGCTGGGCGGCGCGTGGGTGCCCACCTTCGTTTTCCCGGCCTGGCTGCAGCGGCTGACCTCGGTCGTGCCGACGCGGTGGGCGGTGGATGGACTCGACGCCACGACCTGGCGGGGACTTGGGTTCGCGGAGGTGGCGCTGCCGATCGCGCTGCTGGTCGGGACGGCCGTTGTCCTCGGGGCGGCGGCGGTGGCCCGGTTCCGGTGGGAACAGTAAGGCGCCCGGCGGTCAGAGCTTCCGCGGCCGCACCATCGCTTCGGGGGAGAGCAGGCGGTCGAGTTCCTCCCGCGACAACAGCCCCTTTTCGAGCACCAGGTCGTACACGCCGCGGCCGGTTGCGAGCGCTTCCTGTGCGAGTACGGTGCTGGTGTCGTACCCGAGAACCGGGTTCAGCGCCGTCACCACCCCGATGCTTCGCTCGACGTGCTCGCGGCAGCGTTCGGGGTTGGCGGTGATTCCCGTCACGCAGCGCAGCCGCAGGGTGTCCATCCCGTTCTTGAGCATCTCGATCGACTCGAGCAGGCTCTGGACGATCACGGGCTCCATCACGTTCAGCTCGAGCTGCCCGGCCTCGGCGGCGAGGGTCACCGTGAGATCGTTGCCGATGACCTTGAAGGCAATCTGGTTGACGACCTCGGGGATCACCGGGTTCACCTTGCCCGGCATGAT
>JARKSS010000185.1 GCA_029974175.1 Vicinamibacterales bacterium | reverse complement strand
CGGCTTGTCCCTGCGACCCATCATTTTCGGGTGCCAGGTTCGCCGCACCCTTTGCGTCCTTTGTGTCCTTTGTGGTTATTCCAGTGGTCAACGCCCGGTAGCGAGTGCGACGCCGCGGCGCGCCGCCCGCCCCCCGGCCGGCGCCCCCATCAGCGGGAGGGTGACGGTGAAGGTGGTCCCCTCGCCGACCACGCTCTGCACCGAAATCGTTCCCTCGTAGCGATTGACCAAGTCTTTGACGATCGCCAGCCCGAGGCCGGTGCCCGCCTCGGACGCCTCTCGGGCGTTCGACGCCCGGTAGAACTCGTCGAAGATGCGCTGGATCGCGTCGGGCGGGATGCCCATGCCCGTGTCGGCGACGACGAGGCGCGCGCTGCCGGCGGCCGAGGTCAGCTCTACGGTCACGCTGCCACTTGCGGTGTACTTGACGGCGTTGCTGACCAGGTTGGTGACGAGACGCTCGATGTCGGCCGGGTCGCTCCACACGTGCAGCGGCTGCGGCGGCACGCGCACCGACAGCCGCAGCCCCTTCTCGCGCGCCCCCGACTCGAAGCGGGCGCACACCTCCGTGGTGAGCGCGCCGATGTCCACGGGACGCTGCTCGGCCTCGCGCAGGTTGGCCTTTCCCGAGGCGAGATCGAGCAGGTCGTCCACCAGGTTCTGCAGCATCGCGAGGCGCCGCCGCGCCCGCGTCACCAGCTCCAGCTGCTCGTCGGTGAGCGGCCCGGCATAACCCTTGGCAAGGGCGCTGAGCAGGCTCTCGGTCCCCTGGGCCGGCGCGCGCAATTCATGCGTGGTCACTCGCACGAACTTCGACTTCTCGCGGTTGAGGTCGGCGAGCATCGCGTACGCCTGCGCGTTCTCGATCGCGACCACGCCGTGCGCCGCCACCAGCTGCAGGAACGCGGCATCGTCGTTGGAGAAGCGGTGCCCTTCGCCGCCGTACGCGCGCAGCACGCCGAGGAACCCTGCCTTGCCGACGAGCGGGACGCTGAGCATCGAGGCGATGCCTTCCTTCTCGAGCCGCTCGGGCTGCCAGATTCGAGGATCGCCGGCCGCGTCGTTGACGAAGACCGCCCCGCCCCGCAGTGTCGCCTGGTCGAGCTGCGCCCGGTCGTATTCCACCGGGACGGTCTCGAGGTACTCGCGGCTCAGGCCGTAGGTGGCGGCGAAGGTGACCCGGCTGCGCGTCGGGTCGAGCAGCCGGATTGCCGCTCCCTTGCAGCCGATGACCCGGGCGGCCGACTCGACGAACCGGTCGAGCACCGTCTCGACGTCCAGGCTCTCGGTCATGTCGCGCACCGACTCGTAGAGGCCGTTGATCTCCTGCTCGCGCCGGCGCAGGCGGCGCGCGATGCGCATGCAGAAGTAGGTCAGCAGGTAGCAGGCGCTCGTAAAGAAGAAGAGGACGGCAGCCAGGTAGAGCGGGTCGGTGCGGTGCGACGTGCGGAACAGCTGGACCGTGGGAATCAGGTCGAAGTAGCCGAGGATCGCCACCAGCGCGACCAGCAGCGGCGCCAGCGTGATGTACACGAACGCGTGCAGGTGCGGGAGCAGCAGCGCCGCGATCGCGATGTGGAACATGAAGAACACGATCGTGGGGCTCTCGATGCCACCCGAGAGCGCCACCAGCACCGTCATCGCGAGCCAGTCGAGGGCGATCTGCCCCCGCGCGAACCGCTCGTAGACGGCCATCGACGCGGGGGGGTCGCGACGCAGCGCGCGAAGCTTGCGGACGAAGCCGGCGTTGTACGCGAGGGTCACGAGGCCGGTCACGTACAGGGGAAGGGCGGGGACCGAGAGTCCCAGCACGACGCCGGCGAAGAAGGTGCCGACGAGGACACCTGCGCCCGCCAGCCACCGCATCTGGATGAGCCAGCCGAGGCTCTGGACCAGTTCCTGGTCCGACAGCGTCCGACCGCGGAGTGTTGCGGCGGGCGACGTGGCGGGGACGCTGAACCCGGGCGCCTCGTTCATGACGAAGGTAATCTGGCCCGCACCGCCGCCGGTGTCAAGCATCAACGGCCATGGTGTGACGATGCTCGTGCCGCCTGACCGGCGGGGAGCCGTGCTAGAGTCAGCGTCGTGTGGCGCTCTCGCTTCACGCTGCCGACCCACGCGGGATGGCTGGTCGCGTTCGCGGTCCTGGCGCTGCTGAACGCCGGCGGCTACCGCTACGGCGTCACCGACCAGGCCTTCTACATCCCCGCGATTGCGCGCCACGCCGATCCGTCGCTCTTCCCGCGCGACTGGGCGATGCTCGGCGCGCAGGACCAGCTGAACGCGTTCACGCCGATCGCCGGCTGGCTCGTGGCATCGGGCCTGTCGCTCCCGGCCCTCTTCTTCGCGCTCTACATCGTCACGCTCGCCATGCTCGGCGCCGGCGCGTTGGCCCTTGGCGGCCGCCTTGGCCGCTCGCGGTGGACGGCAGCCGCCATCCTCGGCGCCCTCACGCTCAGGCACGCGGTGGCACTTGGCGCCGTCAACACGCTCGAGGGGTACACCCACCCCCGGATGCTGGCCTTCGGCACCGGGGTCCTGGCCATCGCCGCCTTGCTTGCCGGCCGCCGTGTCGCGGTCGTCGCGCTGGTCGTCCTGGCCGGCGTCGTCCACCCGACAACCGGCATCTGGCTGGCGGTCGTCGCCGGGGTGGGCCTCGCGGTCGCCCACCGGGGCTGGCGGCCCTGGGTGCTGGCCGCGGGCGGATTGGCGGCCGTCCTCGGGGCGTGGGCCCTTCTTGCCGGCCCGCTCTCGCCGCGCCTGGTGCGGATGGATACCGAGTGGCTGTCGGTGCTCGCCTCGAAACGCTACCTCTTTCCCGATCGCTGGCCCGCTACCGAGTGGCTGGTCGCGGCCGCCTACGTCTTGGTGATCGCCCTCGCCTACCGGGTGCGGCGGCGCCGCGGGCTGGCAAGCCTTCACGAAACCGGGCTCGTGTGCGGCATCGGCGCGCTCGCGCTCGTCTTTGCCGCCAGCCTGCCGCTGAATGCCGCGCGCGTCGCCTTCTTCGTCCAGCTGCAGGTGCCGCGGGTGCTGTGGCTCATGGACCTCGTTGCCGTGGCGTACCTGGTGTGGCTGTTCGCGGAGGGATCAAAGGGTGGGGATCAGCAAGCAGGCAGCCGCAGGGCTCTGGCCGTGGCGCTGGCGATCCTCGCCCTTTCCACCGGGCGGGGTCTGTACGTCACCTTCGTCGAGCACCCCGAGCGGGAGTTGGTGCAGATGGCTCTGGCCGCCACGGACTGGAACCGCGCGCTGCAGTGGATCGACGCCAAGACTCCCCGCGACGTGCTGGTCGCGGCCGACCCCGGCCACGCCTGGCGTGAGGGGACCAGCGTGCGGGTGGGCGCCAGGCGCGACGTCCTGCTGGAAGAAGTAAAGGACACCGCGATGGCAATGTACTCGCGGCAGAGCGCGATGAGGGTCCTCGATCGGATCGGGACGCTCGACGGCTTCGGCGAGCTGACAGCCAACCGGGCACGCGCCCTTGCCGCCCGCTACGGCGCCTCGGTGCTGGTCATCGACCGCGATCTCGACCTGCCGATCCTGCATCAGCAGGGTCGCTTCCGAATCTACGCCCTGAGGAGCCAGCCAACTGAGCCCTGAGTCCTATTGCGGCGGGTACGCAATCCCCAGCTGCTCCAGGTACGTCTTGTACTTCGCCGGGTCGTAGTAGAACGGCTGCATCCTGGGCCGCAACTCGCGCATCAGCTTCTCGTTCAGCCAGACCGGCGGCTTGTCGTCAGGCCCGACGAGCGGCTGGTAGGTAGTCTCCTTCGTCTGCTCGTTGCGGAAGTAATCCCACGCCTGCTTCACCAGCTCGGGCTTCAACAGCAGGTCGAGCGCCGTCATGGCCTGCACCTTGGCGCCGGCCACCGCGCCCTTGTGCGCAACCGGAGTGGCCATGGCGATGGCCGAAGCCCAGTGGTGGCCGGGCAGCCCGGGGATGTTCGCCGGGTAGCGGAGGGTGATGGTCGGCACCGTCCAGGAGACGTCGCCGATGTCGTCGGAGCCGCCGCCGCGGTTGTCTTCGGGCTTGACCGGCTGGCCCAGCTTCCCCACCTCGGTGGGCAGCCCCTGCTCGCGCGCCTTCACCAGGCGCTGGACTGCCTTGGCGAACGCCTGGTCATCCTCACTCCACGCGGGCATGCCGACCCGCTGGATGTTCGCGTAGGTGGCTTCGGCTACAGGCCTGTTGAAATGCTGGGGCCAGGCCGCCCCCAGCACCCGCGACGAGACCTTCGTTCCGGTCATCATCGCCGCCGCCTCGGCCATCGTGTTGCCCAGCTCGTGGAGTTCCTTGATGTGGGGGTAGTCGATCTCGCGGAAGTAGTACCAGACGCTCGCAGTCGGCGGCACCACGTTCGGCTGGCCGCCACCGTGGGTGATGACGCTGTGGGAGCGGTGCGACGGCCGCAGGTGCTCGCGGCGGAAGTTCCAGGCGACGTCCATCAGCTCGACGGCATCGAGCGCACTGCGGCCGCTCCATGGGGCGCCGCCGGCGTGTGCGCTGGTCCCCGAGAACGTGTATTCGACCGACACCAGGCCGGTCCCGCTGGCCGAGCCCCAGCTGACGCCGAAGGAGGAAGACACGTGTGAGAAGAGGACCACGTCCACGCCGTCGAAGACGCCCGCCTTGACGAAGTGCGCCTTCCCCGCGATCAGCTCCTCGGCGATACCAGGCCAGACTCTGATGGTGCCGGGGATCTTCTCCCGCTCCATCACCCGCTTGAGAGCGATGGCGGCGGTGATGCTGAGCGGGATCCCCGAGTTGTGGCCCTCGCCGTGGCCGGGCGCCCCCTCGACGATGGGCGCGTGCCCGAGGACGCCCGGTTTCTGCGAGGTCTCGAGCAGCCCGTCCACGTCCGACCCGAGCGCGATCACCGGCTTCCCGCTGCCCCATGTCGCCAGCCAGGCGGTCGGGATGCCTGCCACGGCTTCCTCAACGGCAAAGCCGTGCTCGCGCAGGATTGCGGTGCAGTAACGCTTGGTCTCGAACTCCTGGAAGCCGGGCTCGCCGAAGGAGAAGAGGCTGTCCACCATCTGCTGCGTCAGGGTCTGCAGGCCGTCGATCTCCCTTGCGACCTCGGCCTTCAGCCGGTCGAGACGTGCGTCGGCAGCCGCCGGGCGGGCAGCCGCGCGACCCGGCTTCGGCTTCTGCGGCGTCGCCGAGGGAGCCGCGGCGAGCAGCGCCAGCAGCGTGAGGGTCACCCAGATCGACCGTGTGCGCATGGACACCTCCTCGAGGACTCGGCGGGCGCGCCATGTATACCACGGAGCCCGTCGGGGCGCACTGCGGGCCCACGACGGATCAACCACGACAATCACAAAGGACACGAAGCGGTGTCACGCGGTCGCCGGTCTTCGGCGGCCGCGAAGCGGCGCGGAGCCAGCCTGCCTGGCCGCACTCCTTTGTGTTCTCACCGTCCTTTGTGTTCTTTGTGTTCTTTGTGTCCTTTGTGTTCTTTGTGTTCTTTGTGTCCTTTGTGGTGTTCGTGTGTGTTCTTTGTGGTGTTCGTCTTGGTGTTCTTCGTGGTGTTCGACGTCTTCGTGGTCCGTCGCGCACACGAAGGGCGACTTGGCTGAGTCGCCTCCTCTCAAGGGCAGGCGGTTGGGGGCTGGGAGCAGGGGCCGTGGGGATCGGCCCCCGGCTGGAAGGCTACCAGCGCGGCTCGCGGCTGCCGCGACCGAAGTCGTCGCCGAAGTCAACGCGCCCGGCGCTCGCGAAGGAACGGCCGCCACCCGGAGTCTTCGGCCGCGCCTCGTTGACCACCAGGGCCCGGCCATCCAGCACGTACTGGTGGAACTGCGCTACCGCCTTCTGGGCGTCCTCGTCGGTCACCATCTCCACGAAGCCGAAGCCGCGCGCTCTGGCGGTGATGTTGTCGCGCATCACCTGCACGTTGTCTACGCCCCCTGCCTGGCTGAACAACGCACGCAGCTCTTCGTCCGTGGTCTTGTAGGGAAGATTGCCGACGTACAGTCTCCGACCCATGCTTCCACTCACTCCTGCAAAGTCTGCGCGACACACACGGCACGACGAGGGGCCCGCGCGCTCGGGACACACGCTCGGGAAAGCTCACTCGGCCCGAACACGGACTTGCGCAGGGCAAACGGGCGGGCTTCCACTATGGCTGCGAGAGTATACCCTAGATTCCTGATAGCATAGTAGCGTTTCGGCCCCCCGGGCCCGGACGCTGCATGCGACACGCCGCCATCGCCCTGCTCCTGGTGACACTGGGCCTGCTCCCCGGGTGCAGCCGCAAACCGCCAGGGCGCGAGTACCGCATCACCGGCCACGTCCTCGCCGTCAAGGCCGACCTCACCGAAATCACCATCCGGCACGACGACATCCCCGGCTTCATGCCCGCGATGACCATGCCTTTCAAGGTGAAAACCCGGGCGCTGCTGAAGGACCGGCAGGTTGGCGACCTCGTCGAGGGCACGCTGGTCGTGACCGACGAGGATGCCTGGCTCTCGCGCCTCGAGAAGACGGGGTGGTCCCCCTTCGAGGAGGCGGCCGAGGCCGCCAGCCCCCCGGTCGATCCCATCGATCGGGGCGAGCTGGTGCCCGACGAGACCTTCATCGACCAGGACGGCCGCGCGCTCCGCCTGTCGGAGCTGCGGGGGTCGAACGTCCTCCTCACCTTCATCTATACGCGCTGCCCGCTGCCAGACTTCTGTCCCCGGATGGACCGGCAGTTCGCCTCGGTCCAGCGGGCCGTCGAGGCCGGCGAAGTGAAGCGCCCGGTGCGGCTGCTCTCGGTGAGCTTCGACCCCGACTTCGACACCCCTGCCGTGCTGCGCGAGCATGCCGCCCGCGTGGGCGCGAACCCCCGGATCTGGAAGTACGTCACGGCCCCGCGCGCCCGGGTGGATGCCTTCGGCGCGCGCCTTGGCCTCGACATCATCCGCAACCCGAAGAACGCAGCCGACATCACCCACAACTTGCGCACGGCGGTCATCGATCCCGAGGGCCGGTTGATCACCGTGTTTGGCAGCGACTGGACGCCCGAGCTGGCGCTGCGGGCTTTGGCCCCCGCCGCACCCCGCTGACCACGCTCACCTCCGGGGCCGTACCAAGAACGTGAAGCCCTTCACGTCCTGGGGCCGTACCAAAAGCGTGAAGTTCCTCACACTCGCGGGACGGCCCCAAAGCGTGACGTTCTCCACCAATGCGGCACGGCCCCAATGTGTGAAGTTCCTCACGGATCTGGTACGGCCCCTTGGGAGACTGACAGATGAGCGAGACGGTGCTGCTCGGTGATGAAGCCGTCGCCGTCGCAGGCGTGCACGCCGGCCTCACGGCCGCCTACGCCTACCCGGGAACGCCTTCCACCGAGATCCTCGAGTACCTGATCCGGCACGCCCGCACGCATGGAGCGCCGCGCGCCGCCTGGTGCGCCAACGAGAAAACCGCCTACGAGGCGGCCCTCGGCGTGTCGTTCGCCGGCCGGCGCGCCATGACCTCCATGAAGCACGTCGGGCTCAACGTGGCCGCCGACCCCTTCATGAACTCGGCCATCGTCTCGATCAACGGCGGCCTGGTGGTCGTCGTCGCCGACGACCCGGGCATGCACAGCTCGCAGAACGAGCAGGACAGCCGCTGCTACGCCGAGTTCGCGCGCATCGTCTGCCTCGAGCCGGCCACCCAGCAGGAAGCCTACGAGATGACCCGCG
>JARKSS010000184.1 GCA_029974175.1 Vicinamibacterales bacterium | reverse complement strand
CCGGTGCCCGGGTCGTCCGCCGTCGAAATCGTCAACGTCCCGCCACCCGGCAGCGCCTCGCGTGACAGGGCCGCTATCCGCAGGAACAGCTGCTCGACGAGGGTCTCGTCGGCCCGGACCGGGCGCGTTGCGCCTACCCCGGCCACCGACAGGCTGACGCCCGAGCCGGCCAGGCGGCGCAGCAGCTTCACCTGCCTGTCCAGCAGCCCACCGGGATCGAACGTCCTTGGAGGTTGCGGCTCGTGCTGGCTGAAGACGACCAGCTGGCGCGTGAGCCACGCCGCGCGCTCGGCGGCGCGCGCGATGGCGCTGGCCGCCTTCCAGTTCCGGTCGGACTCGTCGAGGGAGAAGAGGAGGCGTTCGGCCTGCCCGCTGATCGTCATCAGGACGTTGTTGAAGTCGTGCGTGACGCCGCCGACGAGGCACCCGACCGTCTCCAGCGCACGGGCCTGCCGCAGCTGCGCCCGCAACCGCTCGTTCTCCTCCCTCAGGTCGCTGAGGGCCTTCGCCTGTTGGTCCATCGGAAAGCTACCGTTCGGATGTGCCCGTCGCCTGCCGTTCGGAGCCGGTGCCAGAGGCCGACACCGCGAGGGCCGCGGCTGCCTCCGCCCGGCTGGGGGTGACCAGCACCGAGACGCGCCGGTTGTGCGCGTCGTACGGGTCGGACGGCACCCGAAGGCGGGTATCCGCGTAGCCGTTGACCGCCTTGACCTGCACGGGCCGGAGGCCGTGCCGCTCCATCTGACGCCTGGCCGCGTTCGCCCGGTCGGTGGACAGCTCCCAGTTGGTATAGGCGTCGCTGTTCGAGTACCGCCTGCTGTCGGTGTGCCCCTCGACGATCACGAGATTCCCCAACTTGCCGATCTCCGCACCCAGCGCACCCATGATACGCGCTGCGCCCTCTTTCAGCACGGCGCTGCCCGTGTCGAAGAAATCCCGGTCGGGCGCTTCGATCAGCTCGATCCGGACGCCGCCGGCCGTCACCGTGATCTCGATCTGGTCCCTCAGGTCTTCGAACCCTGGCAGCGCACTCAATGCCTCCCGGATCCGCCCCGCGGCGCGCTCCAACTCCTCGATCCCGGCCGTTGCTCCCGGTGCTCCCGGGTCCGGCGGCCCGCCCTTCTCCGCAAGCTCCGGGTCGAGGCCGTGCCCGCCAGCCGGCAGCACGCCCTGACCACCCGAGAAGGCCTGCGGGTTGCGGAAGTACGCGGCGATCGCCTGCCTCACGGTGACCTTCTGGCCGACGATCCACATCACCAGGAAGAACGCCATCATCGCGGTCACGAAATCGGCGTACGCAACCTTCCACGCTCCGCCGTGATGACCAGGATGCCGGCCCCTGGCGCGCTTCACGATGATGGTGGGTTCTTCCGACTTCATCGCTCACCTATGCCGCGGCGGCCGTCGGCCCGGCCTCGGCAACCCCCCTTCCCCTGCACACCCGTTCCGTCTCTTCGAAGGACGGGCGAACCCCGTCCGGCAACGCCCGCCGGGCGAACTCGATCGCAATGGCGGGAGGCATGCCCTTGCAGACGGCCAGGAGCCCGTGCTTGATGCACTGCAGGTACGCGGACTCCTGGGCGACCTGGTGCTCGAGCTTCATCGCCACCGGCTGAGCGAAGCCATAGGACAGCAGGATCCCGAGGAACGTGCCGATGAGGGCCGCACCCACCTTCTCGCCGATCTCGGAGGGCGCCCCGTCAATGTGCGCCATGGTGTTCACGACGCCGAGGACGGCCGCCACGATGCCGAGGCCCGGCAGCGCGTCGCCGATCTTCGCGATGGTCGCGGCAGGTCTCATCGCCTCTTCGTGGTGGACGTGCAGGTCCTCGTCCATCAGCGCCTCCAGATCGTGCGTGCTCATCCCGCCGCTGATCATGACCTTGACCGAATCGGACAGGAAGGACAGCGCGTCGTGGCGCGCCAGGAACGCCGGGAACTTCGAGAGGACCGCGCTGTTCCTGGGCTCCTCGAAGTGCGATTCGAGCGCCATGACGCCCGACTGCTGCACCACCCGGAAGAGCTGGTAGAGCATCGAGAGCAGCTGCAGATACTCCGAGGTCGCGATCCCCTTGCCGAGAGTCGCGCGGATCTGCGCCGCCATCAGCTTGAGAACCTTGGGCGGCGTGCTGACGACCAGGATCCCGATTGCCGAGCCGCCGATGATCATGAACTCGGCCGGCTGGTAGAGGACCAGCGGGGCGCCTCCGGCGAGGACGAAGCCTCCGAAGACGCACACGAGTGTGACGATGAAGCCGGCTACGAGTGTCATGAGGGTGACGTAGTACGGGCGACCGCCGCCTCTGAGAGGCCGTGGGGCCGGATCGCCGCCGGGAGCCGCGGCGCCGGACCGGTGCGTTTGCTCTCCTGCTCTGTTACCTCGAAGGCGCGTGGCGCGAGGACCCTGCCCGCCGACGCCCGAAGCCCGGGCAGGCCCGCCAAGACGGCATCGCCGATCCGCACATGGGTGGACACCATCTCGCGCTCCTGGGGGCGTCAGCCGGCGGCAGCGGTCCTGCTGCCAACCGGCAGAAACAGTCCTCCCATGAATCGGCCACCGGGCTGGAAACTTGAACGGAGGAGGGTATTGAGGGACCGGTCAGTGCCCCGAAAAAGCCAAAGGAGGCCTAGGCCGCCTGGTCGGCCACGACCAGGTACTGCACGACAAACAACTCCTGGACCTCCGCCGGGGCCAGCTCGCGGAGCGTCAGCCTGCCGAAGGAGAGATCGACCCGGGCGCCCGACTGGCACCCCTTCCTCACCTGCTCGAACCCCGGGTCGATGTTCGCGCCGACCGAGATGATCCGGAATCCCACGTCGTTGAACATCTTCCGGATCTCGGCGAGCGTGAAGAACCTTAGGTGGGTGCGGTCCATGATGCCCTGCGGCTGGTACTCCCACCGCCCCTCGGCCAGCATGTGCAGGATCGAGCAGTGCCGGACGTTCGGAATCGAGGCAACCACGACGGCGCCCGGCCGCAGGCAAGCCCGGTAGCGGGCGAGGGCCGCGTGCGGGTCGCGCATGTGCTCGAGGACGTCGGCGAAGATGATGCAGTCGAACTGGCCGAGCGAAAGGGGCAGCTCGGCCGACTCGGCGTCCGCCTCGACCACCCTCGTCAGCCGCGTCCTGGCGCGCGCCGCGGCCTCCTTGTTCAGTTCGATGCCGACGACCTCGCGTGCGCCGCGCTGCAGCAGCGAGTGCCCGAGAACACCCTCCGCGCATCCGACGTCGAGGATGCGTGCCGCACAGGCCGGCACCAGGCTCGCGATCTCGTGGCGCGGCTGCTCGAAGTACCCGGGCTCGCCTCGCGCGTGGCTGCCGTCGCTCATCTCATCCCACCCGTTCGAGCCAGCACTTGAACACTTCGCGATCGGCGGCCGCCATCGCCTCGAGCCCCTGCCGCTCGCGCGCCTCGGCCTCGCTCATCTCCCACGGCGTCGGGCACCTGCTAAAGGGTTGCTACGGGCTCAGCGGGGGCGGAGGCCTGGCCTGTCGTGCCTGAACAGATGGCGGCGTACGTGTCGAGCAGGAGCTGCCACCGGGCGAGTGCGGGCCCCAGTTCGTATTCGATCGTGTCGGCAACCGTGAGCCAGTCGCCCGCCTTCTGGTTTTCGATCAGGCTTTCGATATGCGCCACCATCTCGCCGACGATGTCCGCCGCGGCGGCGCCTTCGCACCGGATCTCGCGGGGGTCCACCTTGAGGGCGAGGCCAATGGCCCTCACGGTGGCGACCAGCGTCGCCAGGCATTGGGCAAAGTCGGCCAGCTCCGAGTTCGCCGTGGTGATGTTCACGCCCCTGAACCGCCCGGCAAGGGAGGACGCCGCCGCCGACAACGCAGAAACCGAGCCGCTCGCCTCGTCTATGGTTGCCTGGACCAGCGACTCTGGGGTGCCTCGTTCGATCTCGACGACCGCCAGGCCCTCGAGCGGCCGGGCGAGCACCGCCGGGTCGCGGAATGCCGGTTCGTCGACACCATCGAATCGGACGGCCGTCACCACCTCGCGGCGCCCCGACATCTCGGCATCCAGTTGAGCGAGAAGGTCTCGCCACGTCGCGAAGCCGGGCGGCGTGGACATCTCGGCGCCATCCACGATGATCCGTGTCATACGACCCTCCGGAACCGCACCTGCTACGTCGTTCGGTGCACGCCTGCGGCAACGATGCCGCCGGGCGCGGTCCCGCGACCTCAACGACGAAGCGAGAAGCTTGCCATGTCACGTCAGCTCCGCAACCCACCTTCGGCCGCCGGGCGCGCCATGGTGGCCGAACGGTTCCCGCTCGCGAGATTCGTGGAGCGTTGGAACGAGGTGCTGGCCGCGGCGTGAATGCGGCGGGGCGGCACCCTCACGCCGTCAGCGCCAGGCGCCCCTCCAGCAGGTCGGCCAGCATGGCGGCCCGCTTTGCGGTGAGGCGCAGTTCCCGCGCGTAAGCGGACGAGACGACGGCCAGGTCGGTGTCGGCGCAGGAAGCCAGGCGCAACTCGAGGAACCGCACGAGCGGCAGGCACGCCGGCTCCAGCTCGGCAAGCCGTCGCATTGCCACGGTCTCGTCCCGGATCGAGGTCAGTGCCGAGGCCCAGCCTCCGGGCGTTTCGCTAGGGATCCGATCGGCGTGCCGTGCCGCTCTCGAGGCTGCAGCGGCCACCGCGCGCAGTCCTTCGACGACCGGCCCGGCTTCGCCCGCCGCCAGGCCGGGCTCGTCGTCGAGTTCGCGCGCCGCCCCTCCGGGCACCGGCAGCGTGCTCTCCCAGACGCGCGCCAGCATCCGGCGCAGGTGTTCTTCACGATCCGCACGAGGCCAGGCAGTCCGGTACTCCACGCGCCCGTTGGAAAGGAAGCTCCCGGTAAGGATTCGAGCCTTCCCGGGCCTGGGCAACGGCCCGAGGCCGAGCGCGTGCAGAACGAGCGCGGCCACGTCGGCCGGGCTGATGGCCTCGCGGCAGCCGATATGGCCGCAGGTCGAACCCGCGATGCAGGGAAAGCACTCCGTCGCCGGCTCGATCACGAGGTGCCCTTTGCCGTAGGGGCCAGTCTCGTGGACGAAGGCGGGGCCGGTCGAGATATCCACGATGCGGGTGCCCACCGCGGACGCGACATGCATGGTGCCCGTATCGTTGGTCAAGAGCACCGCGGCCCGCTCGAGCAGGGCCGCCAGCTCGGACAGCGATGTCAGGCCGACGGCGTCGAACGCGGGCCGCGACAGCCGCCCCAGCGCCCGTTCGGCGAGCGGCCGCTCGGCGCGGGTTCCGACGAACACGACATCCAGGCTGCCGGGGAGCAGGTTGAGCGCGGCGGCGAAACACTCGGGCGGCCACCGCTTGCGTTCCTCGCTCGCTCCAAGCTGCACGGCAATCAGCGGGCGCTCCTCCGTCCGCTGCACGGCAAGCCACGCCGCCATCGAGTCGCGCGCCTGTGCAGGAACGTCAACCTGCAGCGAATGCGCATCGGACTGCACGCCTGCCGCCCAGTTCTGCAGGTCCACCAGGTTGAAACACCCCTGCGCGCGGGCAATCCTGCCGGCCCAGAAGTACGCCGTCCAGGGCCCACGGACGATCTGCGTGCGGTCGGGGGCGATCATGGCCCCCTCGATCCGCCTCGCCCGCACGAGCGACATCAGGAACGAGCTGAGGGGCGTGTGGGTGAGGTTGATCGCCAGGTCGAACGTGCCGGGCCCGAGGCTCTCGGTCCATGCCCTGACCTGTCCGACCTGCTCGGGCCACGACCCGGGCTCGGCGCGCAGTCCTTCCAGGATCGCACCGTACGGAAAGGGCACCAGCCGATCGAAGAGCGAGCGCGGCACCGGGAGTTCACGGTACCCGTCGTGGAGGACCAGGGTGATCTCCGCTCCTGGTTGCTCTCGTCGTATCCCGCGCAGCATCGGCGTCGTTTGAAGGAGGTCGCCGAGGCGGCACATCTGCAGTACCAGGATCCGTCTCATAGCCTCGCCTGCCCGATCGCCTGGATCTCGTACACGGCGCGAGTCATCGCCTCCTCTGGACTCAGCACCGGCGCGCCCGACAGGCGGACGAGCGCCTGTTCGAGCGTCTCGCGTCCGATCGCGTCGCCGTCGGACGCCGCTGCGGCCAGCTCGGGGGGCAGCGCTTCGTCCAGCACGGCGCGCAGCCGATGCACGTAGGTGTGGTCGGCGAGTGCACGCTTCCGGGCACGGGCTGCCGTCGCCCGCCGCTCCTCGTCATGTTCCAGGTAGTACGTGATCAGCTCGCGTAGTTCCGACAGGCTCGAAAACGTCGTGACCTCGTCATCGGCGAAGAGCGCCGGCAGCGGGTCGCGGCGATCGACGAGCTGGAAGGCCTCGCACGCGGCCAGTTCGAAGGTCCGCGGGTTGACGTAGTCGGGGTCGGGATCGATTCCCTGCACGTGGGTGGCGGCGTGCAGGTTCAGGTTCACGCGGGTCGCGCAGAAGATGCGGACCATCTCCTCCAGCGAAAACCCGCGCCCGCCTTCGGCGGCCTGACTCGTGAAGGGATCGACCGCCCAGCCGGGTCCCCAGAGCCGCAACGGAACATCGGCAAGCGCCGAGAACAGCCGGAGCCGGTTCAGGTACGGTGACCCGGCAAAGCTGACATCGGCCCCGAACCGGGCGCGCTCCTCCTCGGTCAGCTCGAACGGCTGGTGCCGGGCCGGGTCGCAGGCGAGCGGCAGGTAGCGCACCTCGCGCGCGCCCGCTTCCGCCAACTGGGCCAGGGGGCGGCCAACCTGTATGGAGTAGAACCAGTCGTAGTGTGCCGCCACCTCGCGCCAGTAGGAGAGCACCCGGACGTTTTCCACGAACCACATCGCCGTGGAGATTCCCCGCTCGCGCAGCGT
>JARKSS010000180.1 GCA_029974175.1 Vicinamibacterales bacterium | reverse complement strand
CGATCTCGACCAGCTCGGCATCCTGCAGGCCGGTCTGAACGGGGCGGAACTGGGCGCGGGAGTCGGCGGCGAGGAACACCCCCCGCTTGCCCTCCAAATCCACGATGGCGTTGCGCGGCACGACCAGCGCCCTCTCGCGATGGTCCACGGTAATCTGCACGCGCGCGTACATCCCGGGCTTCAGCCGGAAGTCGGGGTTCTTCACCTCGACCTCCATTTCCGCCGTCCGCGTCGCCGGGTCGAGGACCGGCGCCACGCGCGCCACGGTGCCCTTGAAGGTTTCCCCGGGGAACGCGTCGACGCTTACCTCGGTCGGCATGCCGGCGCTGACCCGCCGCAGGTCCTTCTCGACCAGGTTCACGACCAGCCGCACGAGGTGAATGTCCACCACCGACGCCACCGGCACGTTCTGCGACACGAACGCCCCCGGGTCCACGTGACGCCGGCCGACGAAGCCGTCCACCGGCGAGGCAATCACCGTGTTCGACAGGTTGATGCGCAGCTCCTCGAGGCGGGCCTTCGACTGCTCGAACTGCGCCCGGGCGAGATCGAGCTGGGCCAGCGCCGCCTGGTGCTGCGCCTCGGTGTCGTCGAGCGTCTGGCGCGGGATCAGGTTCCGTTCAAACAGGCTGCGGGAACGCTCGAGGTTGGTCTTCGACAGGTTGAGGTCTGCCTCGCGCTGTCGGATCGTCGCCTCGGCCACCTTGAAGGAGGCCTCGGCCTGGCGGACCTGTTCGCGCAGCTCCGAGTCCTCGACCTTGGCGAGCACCTGGCCCTTGCGCACCGGGTCGCCCAGGCGCACGTGCACCGCCTGCAGGCGGCCGCTGACCTTGGGCACCACGTCCACGGTCACGGCCCCGATCAGGTTGCCCACCACCACGATTTTCTCGTTGAGCGGGGCCCTTGTCGTGGCGGCCAGTTCCACCGTCATCGGGATGTTCATCCCGGCTCCGCCACCCGGGCCGAAGCCCCCTGGTCCCCCCGCCGGGCCGCCCCCCGGTCGGGCGCCCGGTCGGGCGCCCTGCTGGCCGGCGGGCTCGTCGCCGCCGCAGCCGTACAACGCCAGGCCGCCCGCCAGCGCGGCGACCAACCCCATCGTGCAAAGTGTTCTACGCATACGAAACGCTGCCCACCCGACAGAAGGAAACCGATGAAGCAGGCTGCCGGCCCCGGCGGCCCGGTTCACTACCGATCGCTAGAAGCCGCCCCCGCCGCCGCCGCTGAAGCCGCCGCCGCCCCCGCCGCTGAAGCCGCCGCCGCCCCCGCCGCCGGAGCCGCCGGTGGTGCCGCCGCTTCCGCCACCGGTGCTCACCGACGTCACGCCGCTGCTGCCGCCCGTCTGCTGCAGCCGCTCGAACTCCACGAGCGACTTGCGGTAGCTGAGCAGCGCGCGCAGCTCGGCGTCCTGCGCGTCGGCGAAGTCGCGCTGCGCGAGGACGACGTTGTAGTTGGTGGACATGCCCACCTCGAACTTGCTCTGCTCGGCCTCGAGGCGCCGCTGCGCCAGCTCGCGCGAGGCGGCCGCCGCCTGCACCTGCTGCAGGTTGTTCTGCACGGTCAGCGCGGCGGAGGTGATCTCGGTTGCCACGCGCAGCTCGAGCGACCGGAGCTGCGCCTGCGCCTGCTTGAGCTGCACCTGCGCCCGCGCGTGGGCCACGTCCTGCGCGCTGGTGCCGAGCGGATAGCTGAAGGTGAGGTTCAGGTTCCAGGAGGGGAGCCTCCACCGCCGCAGCTCGGAGAGCGCGTCGTTGTAGCCGCCCGGGATGGCCCCGATGATCTCGCCGTTGATCGGGCTCGAACGTTCCACCTGCGTGCCGCCGATCCCCGTCGCGCCGTACTGCGCGTTGAGCGTGATGTCGGGCAGCTTCTGGTTCTTCAGGTAGCGGAGCGAGATGTCGTTGATCGCCAGCTGCTCGCGCGCCTGGATGATGTCGGTCCGCTCGCCGAGCGCGCGCCTGAGCGCCGCCTCGACATCAATCCGCTCGCCCGTGTCGGCCGGGGGACGGTCGGTCGGGACGATCCGCGCGTTCCACAGGGGGTCGGCCGTACTGTCCACCAGCAGCCGCTTCAGCGCCAGCTCGCTCGTCCGCAGGGTCGCTTCCGCCTGGACCAGCGCCAGCCGCCGCGTCGCCACCTCCGACTGCGCCTGCACGACGTCGATCGGCGCCATCGTGCCGATCTCGACCCGCGCCTGGTTGTCCTGCACGAGCTTCTCGGCGAGCGCGAGCGAACGCTGCGCCGCCTCGACCGCCTGGTACGCGTAGACCAGGTCCCAGTAGGCGTTGCGGGTGCTCGCCGTCGTGCTGATCGTCGTCCCGCGCAGCGTCACGTCGGCCAGGCGACGGTTGATGATGCCGGTGGCAATGGCCTGGCGGGTGTTGTCGATCGTGAAGTTGCGGAGCAGCGGCTGGGAAAGGTTCAGCGTCAGCCCGGTGTTGTACAGGGGGTTGATCGTCTGGTTCTTGTTGGTGGTGTCCTGGCGCGTGTTGGTGAAGCCCACGCTGAGGCTCCCGCCCGTCCACGGAAGGACCTGGGTGATGCCCGTGTTGTAGGTCACCACCTTCTGGTCCACGAGGTCGCCGCCGAACAGGGTGTTCGTCGAGCGGCTCGTGCTGCCGCGCAGGCCGAACGTCGTGTTGGCCAGCGTGGGCGTGTACGCGGCCCGCGTCTGCTGCAGCGACAGATCCTGCAGCTGCGGGCTGAGTCGCGCGACGCTCAGGTCGAGGTTGTGATCGAGCGCGCGCGCCACCGCTTCATCCATCGTCAGGTTGACGACGGGCCGGGTGTCGCCGGCCGCGGCCTGTGCCGCCGGCTCGGCCTGCGCGGGCTGGGCCTGCAGCTGGGCCCTTGCCGCGGCCAGCAGGCTGCGCACCTTCTCGTCCGACACCTCCTGGCCGAAGGCGGGCGATGCCGCGACGAGCGCCAGGGCGGCCGCAAGCGTGCTGAACTGGGTGAACGACTTCTTCACGACGTTGCCTCCACTCACACGAAATCGGGAACGGCGCGGTGGCTACCGCGGTGCCGGCTCGCGGCGCGAACGGTCACGCTCGCGCTCGCGTTCGCGGGCGCGGCGCATTTCGTCGAGCTTGACCCGCTGCTCGGGCGTGAGGACCCGGTGCATCCGGTAGAGCATCACCGTGCGGATCTTGTTCAGCTCGCCCCGCACGGCCTCGACCTGCTCCACCTGGCGGATGACGTCGGCCTCGGTGGTGTCGGGCCCGCTCACCAGCGCCGAGAGCTGCTTCTCGCGCCGGCCCAGCTCGTCGTAGCTCGACTTCATCCGCTCCCATGACTCCCTGAAGATCGCGTCGATGCGCGTCGCCTGGTCGTCGGTCAGCCGGAGCTCGGCCTTCGACGCCGCGTCCTTCCACCAGGGAGCCCGGGGAGCTTGCGGGGCAGCCGAGGCCGCACCGGCGGCACCCGCCACCCACCCGAGCAGGGCCAGGATTGCTACGCCGCGTTTGGACACAGTGAGAGACAGGCTCATGACCTCGGGACTGATTACGACCTGGGGGAAAGGGACGTTTACCAGGCGTTCGCGAGGGCGTCCAGCCGCTCGATCACCTGGCCGACTATGGCGTTGGGCGTCGAGGCCCCCGCCGTGATGCCGATCGCGACCGGGCGACCGGGCGGCAGCCAGCCCGCGTCCACCGCCTCGACACCATCCACGCGCCGGTGGCGCACCGCGTTGGCCGACAGGAGGGCGTCCACGCCCGCGATGTGGTAGGTGGGCAGGCGCGCCGCGCAGATGCGCGCCAGGTTGCAGGTGTTGCTGCTGTTGTAGCCCCCGATCACAATCATCAGGTCGAGCGCCTGGCGGTCGAGCAGTTCGATCACCGCGTCCTGCCGGTCCTGCGTGGCGCTGCAGATCGTCTCGAAGGCACGAAAGCGCGCCGGCAAGTCCGCCTCGCCGTACCGATCGACGATGGCCTGGCGCAGCAGGTTCGCGATTTCCACCGACTCCGACATCAGCATCGTCGTCTGGTTGGCGAGGCCGATCCGGCCCAGGTCGTGATCGGGGTCGAAGCCCTCCGAGGCAGCCGGCCCGAACTGCCGCCCGAACGCGTCGCGGTCGCCGCCGTGGCGGATGTAGTCGCAGACCATGAGCGTCTGGTCACGATCGAGTACCACCAGGTACCGGCCGTTCGGGAACTGGAGCGCCTGCGACGCGGTCGCCCGCGTCTCCTCGTGCTTGTACTTGCCGTGGATGATCGACGTGAAACCATCCTGCGCGTACCGCCGGACGTTCTTCCAGACGTTCAACACCGACCCGCAGGTGGTGTCCACCAGCGTGCACCCCTGGCGCTGCAGCCGCTCGAGCATCGCGATCGTGACGCCGAAGGCCGGCAGGATGACGACATCGCCCGGGCCGAGCCGGCTGGCATCCTCGCCCGGATCCGAGAGGAAACGGATGCCGAGCGCGCGAAGCCGGTCGTTGACGTCGGGGTTGTGGATGATCTCGCCGGTAAGGTAGACGGCCTGATCGGGGAACTTGCGGCGCGCCTGGTAGGCGTAGTCGACCGCTCGATCCACGCCGTAGCAGAAGCCGAACTCCCGGGCGAGGTGGATGGTCAGCCGGCCCGACTCGTGGCGGAAATCGGCACTCTTGATCGATTCGACCAGCCCGCTGTGGTAATCGGCGGTCAACGCCCCGGCGACCGCGTCCTTCAGCCCCAGGCCCTTCCGGAAGATCAGCTCGGCCATTCACACCCGCACGGCAAGGCCCACGAGGGGCGGGGTCATCGTCAGCGCAGCCTTCAATTATAAGGCGGAGGAAAGCCCTTCCGGAGGAACCGGGAAACCTTCGTCGTGGCCCCCGCGGCCATGCAGGCTAACGCAGCGCCATCAGCACTTCTCTCGGGTGAGGTGTCAGCTCGTCGAGCGCCGACAGCTCGGCCACGTGCGGGCGGCTGATGGCCGTCTCCACGGCGTAGAACACGTTCATCTCGGCAACCCCGGCCTCGACCGGGCTGGGAAGCGCCGAGATGGGAGGCGCGACCCGTTCGGAGGCCAGGCGTGGCGCTTCGGCGGTGCTGACGACGCGGGCCGTCCTGGTGGTGTCACCGACGTGCGCCATCCGCCCGACGGTGACCCCCACGAGCAGACCGGCGGCGGCCGCCGCCGCCATCCACCGTGCGGCGGGACGACGCACAAGGCGCAACCGCGCGGGCGGGGCGCCGGGGAACGCGACAATGCGCGGGCTGCCGGCCCCGGGTTCGAGCCGGTGGCGGATGGCGGCGCGCTGCGCGGCCAGCCGGCCGGGCGTGAAGACCTCGTCGGCCTCGCTCGACGCGTCCTGCCGAAGCTGCTGCAAGGGGGCCGTGACCGCGGTGTAGCGCCAGGTGCACGCCTCGCACCCGTGGAGGTGCTGCCGGTCGGATCCCGTCCTGGCGTCCTCGCGGACGGCTCCCTCCTCGAAATACAACTCCAGGAGACGCTCGTCGGTCGGATGCTGACGATCCCGGGGTTTCACAGCTTGCCTCCAAGCATCGAGCGCAGCTTGCGGACCGCGCGGAACAGGTGCACCCGCACGGTCGACTCGTTGACGCCCATCATCGTGCCCACTTCCTTCGAGGAAAACCCCTCGTAGTGGCACAACAGGAAGATGACGCGCTGCCGTTCGGGCAGCCGCCCTACGGCCGCCGCAATCTGCGCGCGCCGCTCCCGCAGCAGTAACCGCTCCTCGGGCGACGGGCCGGGCGCCCAAGCCAAGGCCACCCGGTCGCGCTCACCGCCGTTCTCGGGCTCCGGCGTCGAGGGCAGCAGCCAGCGCGACCGCCGCCGGCGGGATTTCAGACGGTCGAGACAGCCGTTGACCAGGATCCGCGTGAACCACACTTCGACCGGCTGGTCGGGCCGGAACTCGGTGATGTGCCCGAACAGCTTCACGAACGCGTCCTGGACCGCCTCGTCGGCATCCCACGCGTCGCGCAGCAGGTGGTAGGCGATGCGGGCGGCACGCCGCTGCTGGCGGATGACCAGCACGTCGAACCGGTCTCTCGCCGCGGCCAGGTCGCCGGTCTCGACAAGCGCCTTCACCTCGGCGGCAATCCGCGAATCTTCGTCCGGGCGGGGCAGCGCCGGCAGGTTGACCGGCACCTCGGCCCCGGCCTGGCCAATGCCAGGTCCAGGAGCGACGCCGGGCTTTCCGAACCGGTCTGCCTCAGACATTCGAGCGGCGCCTGCCTCCCCCTCTCGCGGGCGGTCGAGAATCCTCTTCCTGCCCTGAACTACGATTCCCCGGGCAAATCGTTTACCGGGGCGAATCGCCTGCCGCCATCCGCTATGCTGTCCGCTGTCAGCTGTCCGCTCCCACTATTGTACCCTGCTACCATACGCCGCATGGTGCCGTGGGAGCCGGTCATCGGCCTCGAGGTGCACGTGCAGCTGGCCACGCGGACGAAGCTGTTCTGCGGCTGCGAGGTCAGTTCCGCCGACGCGCCGAACTCCCGGGTGTGCCCGGTGTGCCTCGGCCTCCCGGGCGCGCTGCCGGTGTTGAACGCCCGCGCCGTGGACCTCGCCATCCTGTCGGCGCTGGCCCTGGGGTGCACGGTTCACCGCCGGTCGGTGTTCGCCCGCAAGAACTACTTCTACCCGGACCTCCCCAAGGGCTACCAGATCACGCAGCACGACCGCCCGCTGGCCACCGGGGGCGTTCTCGAGTGGATGGGCGCGGGAGGGCCGCGTCGAGTCCGCATTGCGCGACTGCACCTCGAGGAGGACGCGGGGAAGTCGCGCCACGAAGGGCCCGAGGGCCCTGAAGGCCGCACCGCGGTGGATTTCAACCGCAGCGGCGCACCGCTGGCCGAGATCGTCACGGAAGCCGACCTGGACGGCGCGGCGGCCGCCGCCGACTTCTTCGAGCGCCTGCGCGAGCTGCTCGTGGCCGTCGGTGCGACCCAGGGGAGCATGGAGGAAGGGCACCTGCGGTGCGATGCCAACGTGTCGCTGCGGCCTGCCGGCTCCGACGTGCTGGGAACGCCCGTCGAGGTGAAGAACCTGAATTCCTTCCGCTACCTGGAGCGGGCGCTCGATCACGAGATCGAGCGCCAGGCCGCCATCCTCGACGCCGGCGGCCGCGTCGAGCACGAGACCCGCTCGTGGGACCTCGAGACGGGGCGGACCCTGGCAATGCGGAGCAAGGAAGAGGCCCACGACTACCGGTTCTTCCGCGAGCCCGATCTCCCGCCGCTCGACGTCACCGCCGAACGGGTCGCGGCGCTGCGCGCCCGGCTGCCGGAACTGCCCGAGGCGCGGCGCGCCCGCCTGGCCGCGTCGTTCGGCCTGCCCGAGGCGGCGGCGCGGCAGATCAGTGGCGATGCGGCGGCCGCAGCCTACTTCGAAGCCGTGGTGAGCGCGGGGCTCGCGCCGCGCCAGGCGGCAAACTGGATCACCGGGGAGATCGCGCGCCTGCTGAAGGAGGCCCGCCTCACCATCGACGAGGCCCCGGTGTCCCCATGCGCCCTCGCGCGGCTGGTGCGCCAAGTGGAGGCTGGGACGATCAGCCACGGCATGGCCAAGGAGGTGCTGGAGCGGATGTGGCGCACCGGCGACGACCCGGAGGCGATCGTGGCAAGCGAGGGCCTGGCCCGGATTGCCGACGAGGACCACCTCGGGGCGATCGTGCGCCAGGCGGTCAATGCCAATCCCAAGGCGGTGGCCCAGTACCGCGGCGGCAAGACTCTCGTCTTCGGCTTCTTCGTCGGCCAGGTGATGAAAGCCACCGGAGGGAAGGCCGACCCGGCCATCGTCAACCGCCTGCTCGCCCGGGAGCTGGAAAAGGCGTGAGCGCCACCGTGTCCGGCGCGCGAATGGCGGTTGCGCCATGCAGGCGATCCAGGGCGGATCTCGCCTGGGTCGCGTTGTTCTACCTCGCCGCGACTGTCGTTGCCACCTGGCCGCTTGTCACCGCGCCCGCCACGCGGCTCTTCGCTCCAATCGGCGCGGGCGATCCGTACCTGAACCTCTGGATCCTCGGCTGGGACCTCGGCACCATCGGCCGCGATCCGCTGTCGCTCCTCACGCTCCGCATCTTCGACGCCAACATCTTCTTCCCGGCGGCCGGGACGCTGGCCTACTCGGATCACCTGATCCTG
>JARKSS010000172.1 GCA_029974175.1 Vicinamibacterales bacterium | reverse complement strand
GGGCGCGTCACGCGCGACGGGCGCGGCGTGTTCGGTGCGCACGTGGTGGCCTTCAACCCGAAGACGGGGGTCCTGGTGGGCGGCCTCACCTCCGATGGCGAGGGCAGGTTCGTCATAGGCGGCCTCGATCCCGGGGCCCATATCGTCAGGGTCGAGCCGATCGACGACGCCGACCCGGAAAGCTTCTTCGATAACCCTGGCGAGGTGGACGTCGGCTTCCGCGTGGCCTACCACGAGGGCCTCGTGCTCGTGCCGAAGGGAGGCGGCGCGGCAGCCATCGAGATCGAGGTGGTGGCCAGGTGAGGCCGTCCTTCCCGTTCCACCTGGCGGCTTGCCTCGTTGCAGCCGTTGCCGTCTCGGCGGGGCTCGCAGCGGCGCAGACCAAGCCGGCGCGCCAGCCGGTCAAGAAGCCCGACCCGCAGAAGGTCAAGCCCGTTCAGAAGGTCAAGCCCGTTCAGCCCCTTCCCTCGCGTCCCGCCGTCCTCCCGGTCTCGCGCGAGCCGGGCCGGCCGGGATCCTTCGAGATGGCCGCGGCGGCGCTCTGGCTCGGCACGGCAGATGCCGGGACCAGCACGGCAAGCCTGACATCGAACCAGCCTGGCGGAGCAGGGCAGGGCTTCACGTGGTTCCGTGCAAAGGGTGAGTACCAGGCATCGACTGGCGTGCGGGCGACCCTTGCGTACAACTTCTCGCGCACCTTCTCGGCGGAGGCTGGCTTCACCTACGCCCCGTCGAGCATCCGATACGTCGTGTCCGACGATGTGGAACTCGAGTCGGGGTTCACGTCTCCCGGTCAGCGCCTCTCGGAGTACTTCGTGGACGGCGCGGTGGTGGTGCGCCTGAAAGGGTTGGCGTTCGCGCGCGGCCGCGGCCGGCCCTTCGCGCTGGCGGGCGGCGGCTACCTGCGGCAGCTGCACGCCGGGCGCACGGTGGTTGAAACGGGCCAGGTGTACTACGTGGGCGGCGGGGTGAAGTACCTGCTCTCGCCGCGAAGGGGCGGCCTCGTGCGCGCGTTCGGTCTGAGGCTCGATGCGAGGGCCTGCGTGCGCTCGGGCGGCTTCCGGTTCACCGACGGCACCACGATCGCACCCGCCGCATCCGCTGGCATCGTTGCGGCGTTCTGAGCGTCGCAAATCGCGCGGGTTTCGTCCGCCACGCCTGCCGGCTACCGCAAGCGAACCGAGTCGTTGACCCGCGCGAGAACCTCGCGGTAGGCGCCAAGCTCGGAAACGGGTGTGACGCCGACGCTGTAGAACAGGTCGTGGCCATCGAGCAGCGCAGTTGTCAGCACGACCGCCTCGTCGCCGCCGGCCGTGTTCGACGCGTTGCGAAGCGTCACGCGAAGCCCCGGCCGTCCCCCGAATGTGACGCGCTGTGCGCGGCCAGCCATCCTGAGGCCGGGGTTGCTCTGCGCGAACGCCGACACCAGCGCCTGGGTGGCTTCTTCGAGGTTGGCGCTGTCGTTGGCGGCCACGCCAAACTCGATTCCGTGCGTGAACACCTGCCCCCGGCCCGACGAGGCCGACGCCCCCTCGGGGGCGAAGCGCACCGAACTGCCCGTGCGAGCGGGCTGCCAGTTCTCGGGGACGCTGACGCGGAACAGGCTGCCGACCTCGTGAGTGCGGAACTCCCGCGAGGGCGGCTCCACGTTGGCTGAAGGAGTGCCGGAAGTGCCCACCTCGCCGCCGGCCCCTTCCGACCTGGCCCGCCGGGCGATTTGCTCGGTCGAGAGGGCGGGCGGCAACTGCTCGAGGCGTGCCTGCACGGTTGCCAGGTCGCCGCTTTCCCGGTCCCGGTTCCGCACCTGCAGCATCCGGGCTTCCTTTTCGATGGCCTCGCGGCGATTGCCCGGATTGGGATGGCTGCTCAACCACTCGGGCCCGCGCGATCCGCCCTGCTTCTGGATGGTCTCGAACATGCTGGCCATCTGCATCGGGTCTAACCCGGCGCGTGCCATGATCTGCGCGCCGAGCAGGTCGGCCTGCCGCTCGTACTCGCGGCTGAAGCGAAGGAACGCCGCTCCGAGGCCAAACTGGCTTCCTTGCGCAATCACGGCGCCGGCGGTGCCGCCGACGATCGCGCCAATCACCTGGCCGGCAATCTGACCGAGCTGGTACTTGCTGGCCTTGCTTGCCTGTGCCGTCCCGTGGCGAAGGACGACGTGACTCAGCTCGTGCGCCATGACGCCGGCCAC
>JARKSS010000170.1 GCA_029974175.1 Vicinamibacterales bacterium | reverse complement strand
CGGGTACTCGGCCGGGGCCCCGGTCACGGACTCCTGGTAAAGGTGGTTGGCACGGGGCACGACCACGATCGTGTAGTCGCGGTGTCCGGCCCTCTTGAAAGCCGCCTCCATCGCTTCTCGGTTCGGCTCGGCCGGCACCTGCGTGTCGTGCTCGCCGAAGATGGCCAGCACCGGGCACGCCAGCTTCTCGAGCGCGGGCACGGGATCGTAGGTGAGGAAGTACCGGAACCAGGGGGTCCTGAGCCCGGCGACCTGTTGTTCGGCGGCCCGGGCGGCGGCCGCGTCGAGGTCGCCGATCGCCTTGCGCTGCGCCTCGGGAAGCCGTCCCAGCGCCTCGCTCGCCAGCGCGCGCACCTCGGCCGTCAAGGCCTCGAAGCCTTCCCCCGACCGGGCGGCCGCGAACACCTTGCGCTGCAGCGCGCCGTTCTTGCGGATCTGTTCGTCGGGCACGCCGCTGGCGCGGCCGACCAGCTCGTTCTGCGCCAGCATGATCTGCTCGCCGCTCATCGCGGGGCCCGACAGCAGCACGACGAAGGAGACGTCGCCCGACCGGTTCGCCGCCATCGGTGCCACCATGGCACCCTCGCTGTGCCCGACCAGGCCGATGCGCCGGGCGTCGATCTCCTTTCGCCCCTTCAGCCAGGCCACCTGCGCGAGGGCATCGTCGGCGAAGTCGGAGGTGGTGGACTGGGAGACGCTGCCGGTCGATCCGCCCACACCGCGGTCGTCGCAGCGAAGCACCGCGATACCGGCGCGGGTCAGGTGGTCGGCCAGCAGCCGGAACACCGGCATCCCCAGCACTTCCTCGTCCCGGTTCTGCGGCCCGCTCCCCGTGAGCAGCACGACGGCCGGGTGGGGCCCCGCGCCGGGCGGGAGCGTGAGCGTTCCCGCCAGCCGGATCGTGCCGCTCGTCACCTGGACCTCTTCCTGGGCGTAGGGCACGTCTGCGACGCCAGGTTGTGCAGCCGCCAGCACGGGGACGAAGCCGAGGACGAGACCGATCGAGAGACGTCGCAGCATTTTGAACCTCACTGGGTTGTCAGATGGCCGCGGTCACATCGTGACGCCGGCCACCACGATGTAGGCGACGATCGCGAGGAAGGCGACGACCAGCGCGATGGCCTTCGGGTTGCCGAAATTGATCGTGTAGCCGATCCCGAAGCGCTTCTCCACGAAAATCGACGGGTCCTCGCGGTTCACGTAGAAGATGCCGAGCACCCAGCGCGAGTTGTCGGCGAGCCCGTTGGTGAGCGGGGCCGAAGCGGCCGGGCGCTCGAGGCGCGCACCACCTTGCCCGTACCGCAGCGCGATGTAGAGCCCTCCTCCCACCGCAACCACCAGGAGCACGGCAACGAGCGCCATCAACGCGGGCGGCATCCCCGCCGCGAGGCCCAGCCCCGTCCTGATCGCGTAGATCGACATGAGCGCCAGCATGGCCGTCATGACGATCACGACCAGCGCCAGGTAGTTGGCGCTCACCTGCCGGAAGCGCTGCTGCGCGGCCAGCGAGATGCCTCCGTCGGGGTGCCGGATCGCCCGCTTCGCCCGGGTCATCAGGCACGCCATGACCGCCATCGCCGTCCCCAGGAGCAGCGTCGTCAGCGGCAGCAGCATGACCGACGAGAACGAGCGCGGCGACCAGGCATCGGGCCGGCCTGACGGACCGAAATGGGTCGTTACCTGCGGCGGCAGGTCCGGGTAGCTGACCCAGGCGTACGCGACGGCGGCCAGGCCGCCCGCCAGGGCGACGGCGAGCGACGCCAGCGGCAGGGCGAGCGAGGTGCGCGTGGCAGAGAGCGCGGCGGCCGCGGTCGTCGGCACGCCCGGGGCCGCAAGTGAGCGTGC
>JARKSS010000169.1 GCA_029974175.1 Vicinamibacterales bacterium | reverse complement strand
GGCGATGAGCGTGACCCCGATCTTCGTCAGGCCCTTGATCGCGGAGGTGATGAAGCGGCCGACCATCATGGCGACGCCGAACAGGCTGAGCACCAGGCCGGCGTTCCGGGCCGCCGACGGGTTCGCCGCGCCGCCCAGGATCTCCGTCATGTACGGCTTGCTCCAGGTCGTCATGCTCGATTCGAGCGCGATGTAGCAGAACAGCGCCAGGGCCGCGACGATCACCGCCGGGTGGCGCAGCAGCGCAAACGCCTCCGAGAACTGGTACCCCGTCGAGACCATCGGGAAGCGGGTCCCCATCGCCATCACGAAGCCGATGAGGAAGAGCACCGCCAGCAGCACCAGGCCGGCGCGGTAGTTCACCACCGAGAAGATCAGCGGCGTCACCACCAGGCCCAGCCCGAAGAACCCGTTGCCGAAGTTGCTCGCCCGCGCCGGGTCCTTCCCCCCGAACAAGACGACCGGGATCAGCGTGTTGCCCACCGTGTTGAGGCACATCGCGCCCACCCCCGTCAGGATGCACGCGACGATGGCCATCTCGTAGCTTCCCGCCACCCGCAGCAGGATCATGCTCAACGCCCCCACCGCGAAGCCGACCAGCGCGACCGGCTTGTAGCCGAAACGGTCGACCGACGGCCCGATGACGAGCTGCACGATCGCGCTCGTGAGGAAGAGCGCGAAGGTGAGGTTCCCGATGTTCTCGATGTTCAGCGCCGCCTGGTACTCGACCGAGATGGCCCCCACGATGACAAAGCAGATCGCCAGGCCGAAGACGGCCATCAGGGCGACGATCGACGTGTTCCGCGTTTCGGTCGCTTGCATGTCGCACTCCTTCGGGGGCGTCTGCCCGACTCCCGACTCCTGACTCCCGAATCCCGAATCCTGACTCCTGACTCCCGACTCCCGAATCCTGACTCCTCCCGACTCCTACGCGATCACCTTCTTCAAGCCGGCAAACGACTCCTTCACGCACTCGGCCGGGGCCTTGCCGTCGGGGTACAGCTCCTGCTCGAGCACGATCCACTCCGTGCCGCCGACCGATCGGCAAGCGTCGTACACCTGCCGCCACGGCACCGAGTCCAGCCCCAGGATCGGCTTCTTGCCCGCGTCCCCCTCGCGGACGGTCGGCTTGAAGTGCACGGTCCGCGAGCGCCCGGCGTACTTCTTCAGGTAGGCCACGGGATCCTGCCCGGCGGCGAAGGTCCACCCGCAGTCCTGCTGCAGGATCACCTCTTTCTTCGTTCGCTCGGCGAACAGGTCCCAGAACGTCTTGCCGCCGTCGGTCTTGAACTCGGCCGTGTGGTTGTGGTACCCGCAGGCCATCCCCAGCGGCGCCAGCTGCTCGGCCGCGCGGTTGAACATCTCGGCGAGCGCCTTGCTCTTCTCGGGATCGGTGAAGTCGCGGCTGCTGGGAACCACCAGGAACCGGCACCCGATCGCCTGGTGGAACTCGATGGCCCGCTTCAGATTGTCGCCCTGCAGCTGATCGGCGCCGATGTGCGTGCCGGCCGCCTTCAGGCCGAGGTCATCGAGCCGCTTGCGGAGTTCGGCCGGCCGGTCCGTGTACCCGAAATAGCCGGCAAACTCCACCCCCGTGAATCCCATCTTCGACACGGCGTCGAGGCAGGCATCGAAGTCCGCCTTGCAGTCGCCACGCAGCGAATAGAGCTGCAGGGCAACCGGGATCGCCGAGCCGGCCCGGACCCGGGCCGCCGCGGCCATCGCCAGCGGCGCTGCGGCTGTCACCTCGAGAAACGATCGGCGCGACAGCGCGCCCCGTCCACGCGTGAGGTTCGTCATCGCTTCGGCTCCTGTGGGTGCCCGCCGGCCTCGCGAAGGCTGCCGTTAGACGCGTTGCCGCGGGCTGCTGTAGAATCGCGCGCATTATAGGTCACCGGAAGGACGCCATGGTCAACAAGCATGCGTGCAGTCGGCGGGATTTCCTCAAAACCGCCCCCTTGGCTGTCGCGGGGGCCGCTCTCACCCCCACCATCGTCAAGGCTTCGGCGCTCGGCCGCGGGGGAGCGGTGGCTCCAAGCGACCGGATCGTGATGGCCGGGATTGGCTTCGGGATGCAGGGGCCCGGAAACATGCGCTCGTTCCTGGGGAAGGACGAGGTCCAGTGGGTGGCCGTCTGCGACCTGGACGACGCCCACCTCCAGGAGGCGAAGCGGACCGTTGACGAGAAGTACGGCAACCAGGATTGCGCCACGTACAAGGACTACCGGGAACTGTACGCGCGCGGCGACCTCGACGCCGTCTCGATTGCCGTGCCCGACCACTGGCACGCCATCCTCTCGATCGAGGCGGTGCGCGCGGGCCTCGACGTGTTCGGCGAGAAGCCGTTCACGCACACGCTGCGCGAGGGCCGCGCCCTCTGCGATG
>JARKSS010000166.1 GCA_029974175.1 Vicinamibacterales bacterium | reverse complement strand
TCGCACCCGTTGCACGACCCGCTGTTGTAGTGGATCGCCCAGGGCGAGTTGATGCGCGCCCACCGGCGGAGCGGGTTCAGGATGGCGTCGAGCATCGAGCTGTCCGTACCGGCCATGAAGGAACTCCTATCCGAGGATGAGCGCGATCAGCGCGACGAACAGGCCAAGCAGGTACACGGCAGCGGGCGTCGGCAGGCTGCCGAGGCCGAGCACGAGCATCGCCAGGTGGACCATTGCGAAGAACAGGGCGATCAGGAAGAACGGCTGGTAGCCGGGCGCGGCCTCGAAGGTGGGCGGCGCCTCGCCGCTGCCGTAGATGCTCGTCTTCATCGGCGTGGCGTTCGACGGCCCAGCCAGCAGGCGACCGAGGCCCACCAGCACGAGCACCAGGGGGATGTACGCCAGGAACGCCACCGGCGGAGAAAGCAGGATCTCCATAGTCAAGCCTTGTTACGTGCCTTCAGTCCCTCAGCCCAAGCCCAAGCCCGTGAGCCCTGAGCCTTCCTAGTTCCCCCACGCCGGCGCGCCGGCGAAGATCGACACCAGCTGGTCGCCGGCCGGGCCCGTGACGAAGTCCACCATGCCGGGCCAGAAGCCGAGCGCCACGACCAAAAGCGTCAGCACGACGAGCGGTGCGCCGAGCAGCATCGTCACCGGCTTGCCGCCGACGACGATCGGCGACGGCTCGTTGCGGTACATGCGGTTGACCAGCGGGGCGTAGTACCCGAGCGACAGCACGCTGTTGATGGCCGCGAAGATGACCAGCGCCTCGACGCCCGCGTTGCGCGTCTCGAACCCGGCCGCCATGATTTGCCACTTCGACATGAACCCCGACAGCGGCGGCAGGCCGCCGAGGGCGAGCAGCGCGACGCTCAGCGTGAACGCCGTCACCGGGTAGCGGTTCGACGCGCCGTCGAGTTCGTGCACCATCAGCGGCTCGTGGCTGCCGTTGGCAATCTTCATCGAGTAGAGCAGCGCGCCGACCGCCATGAAGGCCAGCCCCTTCATGAGGGCGTGGTTGGCCAGGTGGAAGAAGCCGCCCGCCGCACCGTTCGCAATCCCGTAGCCGACGGTCACGCCGAACCCGAGCAGCATGTAGCCCATGTGGCCGACGCTCGAGTAGGCGAGCAGGCGTTTGACCTGCGTCTGCCTCAAGGCCATCAGGTTGCCGACGATCATGTTGAGCGCGCCGAAGGCCAGGATGAACGCCCCCCACGTGCTGGCCACGGGGGCCAGCGCGCCGAGCGACCGCAGCATCGCGACGAGCCCGGCCTCGATCACCACGCCCGAGAGCATCGCGCTGATGCCGCTCGGGGCCATCGAGTGGGCGTCGGGCAGCCAGGTGTGCAGCGGCACCAGGGCGGTCTTCACGCCGAAGCCGATGAGGAACAGCGCGCCGGCGGCGAGGAGGCCCGGCGTCGCGCCGGTGGACGACACGAACGCGAGGATCTCAGACAGCCGCAGCGTGCCGGTACGTCCGAAGACCAGCGCGATCCCGATCAGGACGAACGCCGACCCGACCGCCGACTGCACCAGGTACTTGACGCCCGCCTCGAGCGACGCCTGCTGCTCGCGGTAGAAGGCGACGAGCAGGAACGAGGTCACGGCCATCGCCTCGAACCAGACCCAGAGGTTGAACAGGTCGGCGGCGCAGCCGAGGCCGATCATCGAGGCGGCCATCGCCACAAGCAGCGCGTAGTACTTCTCCTCGCCTTCCTCGCCCCGCATGTAGGGCACCGAGAAAAGCGACACGGCGAAGGTGAGGACGAGGACCGTGGCGGCCAGCAGCAGCCCCACGCCGTCCATCCTGAGGCCGACCTCCCCGAACCCCACCGACACGCTGCCGGTTGCGAGGACAGCCTGCCCGGCAATCCAGAGCGGGATGCCGCACGCGGCCAGGGTGATGGCCGCCAGCCACCGCGCGGGCGCCGCGGAGCCCGAGATCCGGACCCCGATGCGCCCCAGCAGGTACACGCCGGCCGACGCCACCAGGGGCATCGTCAGCAGCCAGATCAAGGCGGTGCTCGCGTTCATGGTCCTTAGGCTCCTCCGAGCGCCAGGATGGCCAGCACGACGACCAGCCCGACGAGGATGGCCATCACGTTCCAGTTGAGGATCCCCGGCTGGGTGGCGCGAAGCGACTCGGCGGCGCCCTGCGTGGCCCCGACGATGCCGCGGTTGATCGCCTCGAACCCGAAGTTGTGGCGCGCCAGCGCCCCGATGCCGTCAAGGGCGGCGGCAGGCCCGGCCAG
>JARKSS010000148.1 GCA_029974175.1 Vicinamibacterales bacterium | reverse complement strand
ACTGCTTGAGCATCTGCTCCGTCACCGTGAAGTCGGCGATGACGCCGTCCTTCATCGGGCGGATGGCCTCGATGTTGCCGGGTACCTTGCCCAGCATCGCCTTGGCCTCGGCGCCCACGGCCTGGATCGTCTTCTTGCCGTTGGGCCCGCCCTCGTGGCGGATGGCGACGACGGACGGCTCGTCGAGCACGATGCCCTTGCCGCGCACGTAGATCAGCGTGTTGGCCGTCCCGAGGTCGATGGCCAGGTCGGTGGAAACGTAGCGACGGAACGATGCGAACATGGCGGGAGAACGTGGCCCTGGGTGAGGCCGCACTTGCAAGAAAACCCCCGGCCGCACACAGCGAGCGAGGGTTCGTCGATGGGCGGGGATAATACCCCAAGCCCCCCGGTCCTCCGTGCGGGAATGCACTGCCGGTTTCACCTTTGCACCCCGTTTCAACATGTCGCTGACCCCTGCCGACGTGAGCCGCATCGCTCACCTGGCCCGGCTCGAACTGAGCCCGGCCGAGTCCGACGCGATGCTCGGCCAGCTCAATGGCTTCTTCCGCATCGTCGAGCAGATGAGCGCCGTGGACACCCGTGGCGTCGAGCCGCTTTACACGCCGCTGGCGGCGGTGCAGCCGGCCGCGCTGCGCCTGCGCGACGACGGCGTCACCGAGGCCGACCAGCGCAGCGCCAACCAGGCCAGCGCGCCCGCGGTCGAGGACGGCCTGTTCCTCGTGCCCAAGGTGATCGAATGAGCGCCGGGGCTCACGCGCTGGGCGTGGCTGCGCTCGGACAGGCGCTGGCGCGGCGCGAACTGTCCAGCGAGGAAGCGGTGCGCGAATTGGCCGGGCGGGCCGCGGCGCAGGCCGGGCTCGGCGCCTTCCTGCACCTGGACACCGACGGCGCGCTGGCGGCGGCGCGCGCCGTCGATGCGCGTCGGGCGGCAGGCGAGGTGCTCGGCCCGCTGGCCGGCGTGCCCATCGCCCACAAGGACATCTTCGTCACCCGTGGCCAGCCCACCACGGCCGGCTCGCGCATGCTCGAGCGCTACGCCAGCCCGTTCGACGCCACCGTGGTTGAGCGCCTGGCCGCCGCGGGCGCGGTGAGCCTGGGCAAGCTCAACTGCGACGAGTTCGCCATGGGCTCGTCCAACGAGAACTCCGCCTTCGCTCCGGTGCGCAACCCCTGGGACCCGGCGCGGG
>JARKSS010000142.1 GCA_029974175.1 Vicinamibacterales bacterium | reverse complement strand
TCCCCTGTTCTGCCGCCGGCCAGGCTCCTGTACCGGCGGCGCTGTCGCTCGAGGAAGCGCTGCGCCTCGCCGAAGCGAACAACCCCAGGCTGGCCGTCGCGCGCCAGGAAGCTGCGCTGTCGGATGCCGATGTGATCGAGGCCCGGCAGCGGCCGAACCCCGAGTTCGAGATCGAGTCCGAAGGATTCCGGCCGGGAGCTTCCACCGGATTTGCGAACGGCCAGGAGCTGTCGCTCAGGATCGCGCAACCGCTCGAGCTGGGGACCCGGCGGGGCGCCCGGATCGAAGCGGCCAACGCCGGCCGGGCGGCGGCCCGCGCGCGGCTGGCCGACGTCGTGCGGCAGGTCCGCCGGGAAGTCGGGCGGGCCTACTTCGCGCTTGCGGCCGCGAGGGCCGAGACCGAGGCCGCGCAGGCGGCCCTCGAGGAAATCGACCGGATCATCGCGGTGAACCGGGCGCGGTACGAGCAGGGTGAGGTGTCGGGCGGTGAACTGCGGCGCCTCGAGGTCGAGCGCCTGCGCTTTGCCGACGACCTGCTGACGGCCGACCTCGCCGTCCGGCAGGCGACGAGCGAACTCCGTGCGGCGATCGGCACGGGACGGCTGGACGACTCCATCGTGCCCACCGAAGGGCTGGACGTGCCGGCCACCGCCGCCCTGCCGAGGGCCGACGCTGCGCTTGCGGCCGCGCTGGAACGGCGCCCTGACATCGTGGCCCTTCGGCACGAGCGCGAGCGGGCACAGGCCGAGATGCGGCTCCAGCGCGCGCTGCGTCTGCCGGCGCCCACGATTGCCGGCGGCTACAAGCGGGACTTCGGCGACCAGGGGATCATCCTCGGTCTCTCGATCCCGCTGCCGATCTTCGATCGCAACCAGGCCGGTCAGCGGCGGTCGGACGCCGCGCGGCGACTGGCCGACGCGCGGCTCCGGCAGGCCGAGACGGCGGTGGCGCTCGAGGTCCAGCAGGCGCTCGACCTGCTGGAGGTGAGCCGCCGCCGGGCCGACGCGCTCGAACGCGACTACCTGGTCCGGGCGCGCGAAGCGCGCGACTCGGTGGCCGCCTCGTACCGCCTCGGCGAAGCTGACCTGATCGATTACCTCGACGCGCAGCGTGCCTTCCGCGACGTGCAGCGCGCCCATTCGCGCGCGCTGGTCGAGCTGCGCCTCAGCCTGTTCGAGCTGCAGGCCGTCATCGGGACCCTTCCGGGAGAACCACGCTCATGAAACCGCAGATGGCCGTGTTCCTGTTCGCCGCAATGCTTGCCGCCTGCGGCGGGGGCGGCGCGGCGCCGGGGGGCGCGGCGCACGACGAGGCGTCCGAAGCCCATGCCGCCGCGGAGGGGCTCGAGGTTCGCGTGCCCGAAGCGCTCCGCGAGAAGTGGGGCCTCGAAGTCGGGCCGGTCAGCCGCCTCGAGGCCTCGGGGCCGTCCCTGCCGGGTGTGATCGCGCTGAACGGCGAGCGCAGCGCGCAGATCTCGTCGCTGCTCGAGGGAAAGGTCGTCCAGGTGACGGCCGATCTCGGTGACCAGGTCCGGCAGGGCCAGCGTCTCGTGCTCCTGCACTCGCCCGCCTTCGCGCAGGCCCAGACCGCCCTGCTGCAGGCGCAGGCACGCCGGTCGCTCGCGCAGCGCGAGTTCGAGCGGGCGCGCGAGCTGCTGAAGGCCGAGGCCATCCAGCCGCGGGAGCATCAGCGCCGGCAGGCGGAGCTGGAGGCGGCAACCATGGAATACGGCCTTGCCGAATCGCAGCTCCACTCCTTCGGGTGGAGCCACCCGCAGATCGACGCGCTGGTTGCCAGGGCCGCGCAGGTCACCGGCGACTTCTCGGATCTCGTCGAGCCGACCCTGCCGATCGTGTCGCCAATCGCCGGCCGCGTCGTCACGCGCGACGTGACGGTCGGCGAGCACGTGCAGCCCGACAAGCTCCTGTTCGTCGTCTCCGACCTGTCGAGGGTGTGGGCGCTGCTCGACGCGCGCGAGAAGGACCTTCCCGCGCTTGCCACCGGCGCGTCGGTGAGCGTCGTGTCGGACGTCTATCCGGGCCGCCGGTTCCCGGGAAAGGTGACGCGCGTGGGCGACGTGGTGGACGAGAAGCTGCGCACCATCAAGGTGAGGGCGGAGGTTCCGAACCCCGGCTTCCTGCTCAAGCCGAACATGTTCGTCAGTGCGTCGGTGGAGAGAGTGGAAGGCCCCCGGGCGCTGCTCGGCGTGCCCGAGGCCGCGGTCCAGATGATCCAGGGCGAGCCGTCGGTGTTCGTTCTCGACGGCGAGGACGGGACGTTCGTGGCGCGGCCGGTGGTCACGGGCGACCGGCTGGGCGCCCATCGCCTCGTCCTGCAGGGGCTGGACGGCACCGAGCGCGTCGTGGTGGCCGGGGCGTTCAACCTGAAGGCGGAGCTGCTGAAGCAGTCGTTCGCCGGCGAGGGGCACAGTCACTGATGCTGGAACGACTCATCGCGCTCTCGCTGCGCAACCGCCTGCTGGTGGGCCTCGCGCTCGTCGTCCTCGTGGTCGTCGGCGGGTGGGCCGCCGCGACCATCCCCATCGATGCGTTTCCCGACGTGACCAACGTCCAGGTGGAGGTCGTGAGCACCGCCCCCGGGCTGTCGCCGCTCGAGATCGAGCGCATGGTCACCTACCCCATCGAGTCGTCGATGCGCGGCCTTCCCGGCCTCGTCACGATGCGCTCGGTGACCAAGTACGGCATCTCGGTCGTCACGCTGGTCTTCCGCGACGACGTAGACGTGTACTTCGCCCGTCAGCAGGTGTTCCAGCGCCTCGGCGAGGTGCAGCTGCCCGAGGGAGCAGAGGCCGAGATGGGCCCGGTCGCGACCGCGATGGGGGAAATCTATCAGTACACGCTGGAGGACGGCGCCGCTGGCCGCGGGGCGAAGGGCGGCGTCGAGGCGGCCAGCCGGCCCACGGGCAGCCGGGCGGACCGGGACGAGGTGGCGCGCCTGACCCGCCTGCGGACGCTGCAGGACTGGGTGGTGGCCCCGCTGCTGAAGAGCGTGGCGGGAGTGACCGAGGTCAACTCGTTCGGCGGCTACATCCACCAGTTCGAGGTGCTCGTGCGGCCGGAGCGCCTGCTGGAGTTCGGGGTGTCGGTCGGCGAGATCGAGGCCGCCATCCGCCGCAACAACGCCAACGTCGGCGGAAGCGTCGTCTCGCGCGGGGCCGAGGAGTACATCATCCGCGGTGTCGGGCTGATCCGGGGCGAGGCGGACATCCGTTCGATCGTTCTCGGGTCGCAGGGCGGAACGCCGGTGCTCGTCGGCGACGTCGCGGAGGTCCGCGCGGGTCACGCGGTGCGCCAGGGGGCGTCGCTCGTCGACGGGCGCGGTGAGGCGGTCGGCGGCATCGTGCTGATGCTGAAGGGGGAAAACAGCCGCCAGGTGTCGAAGCGGCTCGAGGCGCGCGTCGCCGAGATCAACGAGAGCGGCCTGCTGCCCGACGGGATCCGGATCGTGCCCTTCTACCGTCGGGCGCCGGTCATCGAGGCCAGCACGCGCACGCTGGTCAGGGCGCTTGCAGAGGGTTCGGTGCTGGTGGCCGGCGTCCTGCTGCTGCTGCTCCGCAGCGTGCGCGGCGCCCTCGTGGTCATCCTGGCCCTCCCGCTGTCGATCCTGCTGACCTTCACGGTCTTGCGCGTGGCCGGGATTGACGCCAACCTGATGACGCTCGGCGGCCTGGCCATCTCGATCGGCATGATCGTCGACGCCACGATCATCCAGGTCGAGAACGTCCAGCGGCGCCTGGCCGAGGGCGCCCCGAACGGCAAGCTGGCCACCGTGCTCGCGGCAGCAATGGAGGTGCGCAAGCCGAGCATCCTCGGCGAGCTGATCATCGCGCTGACCTTCGTGCCGATCATCACGCTCCAGGGGATGGAGGGGAAGATGTTCTCGCCGCTGGCCGTGACCGTGGCGATCGCCCTCCTCTCGTCGCTGCTGCTGTCGATCTTCGTCATCCCGGTGCTCTGCCTCGCCCTGCTGCGCCCTGACCCGCGCGAGAGCCCGATCCTCAACGCGCTGCGCCGCGTGTACCGGCCCGCGCTCGGCTGGACGCTTCGGCATCGCGTCGCGGTGCTCGTGCTCGGGGGCGTGCTGGTTGGCGGGGCCGCGGCCCTCGTGCCGAGGCTCGGCACCGAGTTCCTGCCGACGCTCGACGAGGGATCCTTCGACATGGACGTGCAGCTGCTGCCGGGCGTCTCGCTCGACCACGCACTCGACACCACGATGGAAGTCGAGCGGCGGCTGATGCGGTTCCCCGAGCTGCAGACCGTCGTGTCGAGGACGGGTCAGACGGGCGTGGCCCTCGAGGCGCGGGGCGTGGACAAGACCGGGTTCGTGGGCGCGCTGCGCCCGCGCCGGAAGTGGACGACGGCGCGCAGCCGCGAGGCGCTGATGGCCGGGATGCGCGAGGCGCTCGAGGACATCCCGGGCATGGTGGCCAGCTTCAGCCAGCCGATCCAGTGCCGGATCGACGAGCTGGTGGCTGGCACCCGGGCCCAGGTCATCGCCAGGCTGTACGGCGACGACCTCGGCGTCCTGCGGCGCAAGGGTGGCGAGATTGCCCGCGTCCTCGCGGGCGTGGAGGGCGTCGCCGACCTGGCCGAGGAGAAGGTGGCGGGACAGCCGTACCTCACCGTCTCGGTAAACCGCGAGCGCATCGCGCGGCACGGCCTCAACGCCGCCGACGTGCTCGATCTGATCGAGACGGCGGTGGGCGGACGGCCCGTCTCACGGGTCCTGCTCGACAACCAGGTGTCGGACGTGGCCATCCGGCTGCCCGACGAGCACCGCCGGTCGGTGGAAGCCCTTCGCGAACTGCTGGTCGAAACGCCCGGCGGCGGACGCCTGCCGGTGGGCGACCTCGCGACGGTGGCCCTGGAGGAAGGCCCGGTTCAGATCAGCCGCGAGAACGGCCGGCGCCGGATCGGCATCGAGATGAACGTGTCGGGCCGCGACATCGGCAGCTTCGTGCGCGAGGCCCGCGAGCGGGTCCACGCCGAGGTCATGCTGCCGCCGGGCTACTTCGTCGAGTGGGGCGGCCAGTTCGAGAACCAGCAGCAGGCGATGCGTCGGCTCGGCGTGATCGCACCCGCGGTCGCCGCATTGATCTTCGTCCTGCTGGTCGTCACCCTCCGGGGGGCGCGGCCGGCCGCCTTGGTCATCTTCAACCTCCCGTTCGCCCTGGCCGGCGGCGTGTTCGCCCTCTGGGTGTCGGGACTCTACCTGTCGGTGCCCGCCTCGGTCGGGTTCATCGTCCTCTTCGGCGTCGCCGTGCTGAACGGCCTGGTCCTCATCTCGGCCATCGCCCAGCTCCGCGCCGAGGGACGGCCCCTCGAGCAGGCAGTTGCCGAAGGCTGCGACCAACGCCTTCGCCCGGTGCTGATGACCGCCTCGATCGCCATCTTCAGCCTGCTGCCGATGGTGGCCGCCACCGGGCCGGGCGCCGAGGTCCAGCGCCCGCTGGCGGTTGTGGTGGTTGGCGGACTCATCACCTCGACGCTGCTCACGCTGCTCGTACTGCCGGCCCTGTACGGCTGGGTCGAGGGAGGGAGAAAGGAGGAGGGTCACACCGCCCCGCTGACGGTGTGACCCTGCGACAGGTCGGTCACCGGCATCCGACGCTGGAAGCTGGCGGGGGAGACTGCTGTCCTACGCGCTCGCCGGCCCCGCGATGCCCGGACAGGGGAAGCCGGCGCAGAACTCGCGCACCTCGCCCGCGATGCGGTCGAGCTCGGCCTCGTCGGCCACGTGGTCGGCCACTCGGCTGAACCACTCGGCGATTCTCGGCATGTCGGCTTCCTTCATGCCGCGCGAGGTCACCGACGGCGTGCCGAGCCGCAGGCCGCTCGGGTCGAACGGCTTGCGGGGGTCGCCGGGCACGGTGTTGTAGTTGCACTCGAGGCCGGCCCGGTCGAGCGCCCGTGCATAGGCCTTCCCCGTCATCCCTCGCGGCGTCACGTCCATCAGGATCAGGTGGTTGTCGGTGCCGCCCGAGACGAGCTTGAAGCCGTGCCCGGCCAGCGCCTCGGCGAGCGTCCGGGCGTTCTTCACGATCTGGTGGGCGTACTCCGAGAACTCCGGCGTCGCCGCCTCCTTGAGCGCGACGGCGATCCCCGCGGTCGTGTGATTGTGCGGCCCGCCCTGCAGCCCCGGGAACACGGCCTTGTCGATGGCCTTGGCCATCTCCTCCTTGCACAGGAGCATGGCGCCGCGCGGCCCCCGCAGCGACTTGTGCGTGGTCGTCGAGACGACGTGAGCGTGCGGGATCGGGCTCGGATGGGCCCCGCCGGCGACGAGCCCGGCGATGTGCGCCATGTCCACCAGCAGGTGCGCCCCGGCTTCGTCGGCAATGCGGCGGAACGCTTGGAAGTCGATGACCCGTGGGTAGGCCGTTGCGCCCGCGATGATCAGCTTCGGCCGCTCCTTCAGGGCAAGCTCGCGCACCTGGTCGTAGTCGATCAGACCGGTCTCGATGTTGACGCCGTACTGGACCGAGCGGAAGAACGCGCCGGTGATCGACACGTTCCACCCGTGCGTCAGGTGGCCGCCGTGCGGCAGCGCCATCCCCATCACCGTGTCACCGGGCTTCAGCAACGCGAAGTACACCGCAAGGTTCGCCGGCGATCCGGAGTACGGCTGCACGTTCGCGTGCTCGGCGCCGAAGAGGCTCCGGGCGCGCTCGATTGCCAGCCGCTCGAGCGGGTCCACGCACTGCTGCCCCTCGTAGTACCGCTTGCCCGCGTATCCCTCGGAGTACTTGTTCGTGAACACGCTGCCGGTCGCCTCGAGCACGGCGCGCGACACGTAGTTCTCGGAAGGAATCAGGCGGATCTTGTCGAACTCCCGGCGCTCCTCTGCCGCGAGCAGGGCGGCCACTTCGGGGTCGGCCTGGAGCAGGTGCGGATCGGGCATGGTGTCCTTTCTCGAAAACCTCACATCCCGCCATCATCGTTCCTTGCTTGGGACGAGGTCAAGGCGGGAAGCGGCAGCCTCTGCTCGAACCAGGCGTCAAACCTGACGTTGGTCGCGTCGAGGCCGGAGGTGGCGACCGGGCGATGCGCGGCCGACGCCGAGGCGACCGCGGGAACGGGCGGAAGCGGGAAGGCCGCCGCGTTCCACAGCCCCTCGGGCCCTTCGCCGTCCACCGTCACGTGGCGGTAGATGGGCGCGGCCCGCCTGATCTCCTCGAAGACCTCGTCCGGGCTGGCGTGATCGAATCCATGGCCCCCGAGTGCCCGGCCGAGGGCCGACAGCACCTGCCAGGTCTCGAGACCCGAGGGCGGCGGGATCACCCGGCGAAGGCGCTGGACGCGGCGCTCGGCGTTGGTCATCGTGCCGCTGGTCTCGGTGCTGCTGCTCAGGGGCAGCACCACGTGTGCCGCGCAGGTCGTCGCGGTGGGAAAGACGTCGCCGACAACGAGCAGGTTGGCGGAGGCGAGGCCATCTCGCAGGCCCTCGGGGATGCCGGGCGCGCCGAGCGGATCGACGCCCAACACCAGCGCAACCTTGATCCGCCGGTCGGCAAGCTGCCACGCGAGGTCGGGCGCCGGGGGAGGCAGCGAGGCAAGCGACATACCCCACACCTGCTCGAGATCGCCTACGGCGCCGCTATGCACGGGGCGGTACCCGGGAAGCCACGCGGGGTACGCACCCACGTCGAGCAGCCCCTGGGCGTTGGCCCCCTCGCGGGCCGGCAGCAGCGCGCAGCCCAGCGCCCGCGCTGCCGCCGCATACGCGCGCGCATCGCCGGTGCGGCGCTCTCCCTTGTAATCGGCGTCGAACACGAACACCGGGCGCGAGGCTCCCCTCACCCGCCCGGCCGCCCGCTCGATCGCTTCGGCTTCGACACCGGCCCGCTCAAGCCACTGCAACGGACCGTACGACGCCACCACCGCCAGGTCAGGGTGGCTTGCCGGGTCCTCGCCCGCTCGCCGCAGGGCGGCTGCCGCGATCCCCGCCGCCACGAGCGGCTCTGTCCCGGGCCGGCACGGCAGGCACACCTCGGCGAGGTCGGCCGTCCGGTCGGGCTCGGGGCCAATCCAGACGATGGACGCGCCGTCGCGCGCGGCACGCGCGACGGCCAGGTGTACTGCGAAGCGTTCCTCGGCCAGCCGCGCGCCGGCCACGACAATGGCGCCGGCGGCGGCCACATTCTGGTAGGTCGCCGTCGCGATTACCTCGGGAGCAAAGTGTGCCTGGTTCACCAGGGCGTCAAACGAGGCGACCTGATGGGTGCCGAGGACGCCGCGCGCCAGCTTCTGCGCGAGGTATGCCTCCTCGTTGGTCATGCGAGGTGACACGAGGACCGCGATCTCGTCGGGGCGGCAGGCGGGGAGCGCCCGGGTGAGGCGATCGGCGGCTGCCGCGATTGCCTCGTCCACGCCCGCCTGCACCACCATGCCGTTCTCGCGCACCTGTCCCGCGCTGAGCCGCCCTGGGTCACCGAGATGGTGGAACCCGAAACGGCCCTTCCAGCAGTGCGTGCCGAAGGTCACGTGGTCGTCCTCGCGCCGTGTCGCCCTGACCAGGGTGTCGCCGAGGCTCTCGAAAGCGAGGCGGCAGCCGACGCCGCAGTAGGTGCAGACGCTCGCGGTGCGCTCGGTCTTCCACGGGCCGGGCTTCTCGAGAGGCAGTCGCTCGGCGATCGCGCCGGTCGGGCAGGTACCGATGCAGAGGCCGCAGGAGATGCAGCCCGCTTCGAGGAGCGATCCGCCCAGCGCCGGCGCCACGATGGTGCCGAACCCGCGGTCCACGAAGCCGAAGACCGAGAGGCCCACGACGTCGCTGCACATCCGGACGCACCGGCCGCAGAGGATGCACTTGTTCCGATCCAGCTCGATCAGCGGGTGGGAGAGATCGCGCTCGTGCCGGCGCGCCTCGCCGAGGAAGCGCGACACCTCGACGCCGTACTCGGTGGCGTACTGGCGGAGGTCGCAGTCGAACAGCGCCACGCAGCCGCACTCGAGGCAGCGTGCCGCCTCCTCGTGCACGTCGTCGCCGGTGTAACCCCGCTCCACCTCGACGAAGTCCTTGATCCGCTCGTTCACCGGGACGACCGGCATCGGCCGTCGCGGCTTCGACTCGCGCGAGCGGAGGTCCTCGAGGGTGACCTTCCTGAAGACGTCCTTGCGGCTGAGGAACGGCTCGGGCTCGGAACGTGCTCTCCCCTCCCGTACGTAGGCGTCGATGGCGTAGGCGGCCTTGCGCCCGGCGGCGATCGCCTCGATGGCGGTGGCAGCGCCGGTGACGACGTCTCCACCCGAGAACACCCCTTCGACCGTCGTCTCGAAGGTCTTCGGATCGACCTCGACCGTCTGCCAGCGTGTGAGTTCCAGCGACTCGCCCGAGGGAAGCAGCCCGGAGACACGGCCCAGCAGATCGGCAATCGTGGCGCTCTGACCGATCGCGGCAATCACCAGGTCGCACGCCACCTCGTGCTCCGAGCCGCGTACCGGCCGCGGGCTGCGCCGCCCCGAGGCATCGGGGGTGCCCAGCTCCATGCGCTGGCACACGAGGGCGCGCGGGCGGGAATCGGTGCCGGTCACGACGCGGGTCGGGGCCACGAGGTATTCGATCTGGACGCCCTCCTCGATCGCGTCCTGGATCTCCGAGTCGTTGGCGGGCATCTCGGCCCGCGTCCGCCGGTAGAGCAGCTTCACCGTGGACGCGCCCAGCCTGAGGGCGGTGCGCGCGCAGTCGATCGCGGTGTTGCCGCCGCCCACCACCGCCACCGTGCCCCGCACCGTCATGGGCTTGCCATGGCCGACGTCGCGGAGGAAGTCGATGCCGGCGACGACCCCCGGAGCGTCCTCGTTCTCGACGCGCATCAGCGCGCTGCGCCACGCGCCGATGCCGAGGAAGATCGCGTCGAAGCCCTCGTCTTTCAGCGAGGCGATGGTGAAGTCACGGCCGAGCGCCTGGTTGGGGTGCAGCGTCGCGCCGAGCGACAGAATCTGCGCGATCTCCAGGTCGAGCACCTGCTTCGGCAGCCGGTATTCGGGGATGCCGTACCGCAGCATGCCGCCCGGTTCGGGCTGGGCCTCGAAGATGGCGACCGCGTGCCCCCGCAGCGCCAGGTAGTAGGCGGCCGACAGGCCGGCCGGCCCCGCCCCCACCACCGCAATCCGCTTCCCGGTCACTGGCGTCGGATCGGGCCGCCGGGCGGCGCCGCCCGCGAGATCGAGGTCGGCAATGTAGCGCTTGATGTAGTCGATGCCCACCGCCTCGTCCAGCAGCGTCCGGCGGCAGCCCTTCACCTCGCAGGGGCGGGTGCAGACCCGGCCGCACACCGACGGCAGCGGGTTGCGCTCCTTGACGAGCGCGATTGCCTCCCGGTACTTGCCGATGGCGGCCAGCGCGATATAGCCCTGGATGTCCACGCCCGCCGGGCAGGCCAGCTGGCAGGGACCCACGCAATCGGCGTAGTGATCCGACAGCAACAGCTCGAGCGCCGCCTTGCGCGATTGGCGGACCTCGAGGCTGTTGGTCTCGACGACCATCCCGCTTGCTACCTGCGTCGAGCACGCGGGCAGCAGGTTGCGCGCCCCCTTTACCTTCACCACGCAGAGGTAGCAGGAGGCGAAAGGCTCGAGCTGACGGTCGTGGCAGAGGGTGGGGATCGAGATCCCGAGGCTTCGCGCGGCGTCGAGGATGGTCTCGCCGGCCTCCGCGCTCACCCGCCGCCCGTCGATCTCGAGCTTGACTCGCGCCATAGACACGTTCCGACTCCCGAATCCCGACTCCTGAACCCTGAATCCCGAATCCCGAATCCTGAATCCTGATCACTCCCGGCGGATGGCGCCGAGGTTGCAGACCCTGTAGCACTCGCCGCAGACGGTGCAGCGGGCCTGGTCGATGACGTGCACCTTCTTGCGCTCGCCTGAGATCGCGTGTGCCGGGCAGGCCTTGAGGCACAGCATGCAGCCGCTGCAATCGTCGGTGATCGTGTAGGTGAGCAGCTTCTGGCAGTGGTGCGCCGGGCACTTCCGGTTGGCGATGTGGGCCTCGTACTCGGACCGGAAGTACTTGAGCGTGGTGAGGACCGGGTTGGGCGCCGTCTGGCCGAGGCCGCAGAGCGACGACTGGCGCACACGATCGGCCAACTCCTCGAGCAGCGGGAGGTCGTCCTCCTTCCCCTCGCCCTCGGTGATCCGCGTGAGGATCTCGAGCATCCGCTTGGTGCCGATGCGGCAGAAGGTGCACTTGCCGCACGACTCGCGCTGCGTGAACTCGAGGAAGAAGCGGGCGACGTCCACCATGCACGTCGTGTCGTCCATGACGACGAGGCCGCCCGAGCCCATGATCGCGCCCGTCCTCGTGATCGACTCGTAATCGATCAGCGTCGCCTCGAGCTCCGACGAGATGCAGCCGCCGGAAGGGCCGCCCATCTGGACGGCCTTGAACTTGCGGCCGTCGCGGATCCCGCCGCAGATGTCGTGGACGATCTCGCGGATCGTGATGCCCATCGGCACCTCGACCAGGCCGCCGTGGCGGACGCGGCCGGCCATCGCGAAGACCTTGGTCCCCTTGCTCTTCTCGGTGCCGAGCGCCGAGAACGCCGAGGCGCCGTGCAGCACGATCCAGGGAACGTTGGCCAGGGTCTCGACGTTGTTGATCGAGGTGGGGGCGCCCCAGAGCCCCTTCACCGCCGGGAACGGCGGCCGCACGCGCGGCATCCCGCGCTTGCCCTCGATCGAGGCGATGAGCGCCGTCTCCTCGCCGCAGACGAAGGCACCGGCCCCCTCCTTCAGCCTCACGTGGAAGGAGTGCCGGCTCCCGAGAATCGAGGCGCCCAGGAACCCGCGCTCTTCCGCCTGGCGGATCGCGATCGTCAGGCGCTCGATCGCCTTCGGGTACTCCGCCCGTACATAGACGTAGCCGTGATCGGCCCCGACAGCGTACCCGGCGAGGATCATCCCCTCGAGCACCGAGTGCGGATCGCTCTCGAGGACCGAGCGGTCCATGAAGGCCCCGGGGTCACCCTCGTCCGCGTTGCAGACGATGAACTTCCTGTCGCCGGGGGCCTCCCGGGCGTACCGCCACTTCACGCCGGTCGGGAACCCCGCGCCGCCGCGGCCGCGCAGCCCCGACTCGATGATTGTCGCGATGAGCGCGTCGGGCTCGATGCCGGCAAGCACCTTCTCGAGCGCCTGGTACCCGCCAGCCGCCAGGTACTCGTCGATCGATTCGGGGTCGATGACGCCGCAGTTGCGCAGCACGATGCGGCGCTGGCGGTCGAGGAACGCCTGGTCCGAGCCGCCGCCACGGTCGGTCCACACGAGCCATTCGTCCACGGGGCGGCCCTGGCCCACGTGTTCGTCGAGGACGCGATCGACCCGGTCGGGTGTCACCCGGCCGTACAGGTAGCGGGCGCCGTCGGCGTTGCGCACCTCCACCAGCGGCTCCTGGTAGCACATGCCAATGCAGCCCGTGCGGCCGACCTCGAGGCCGGGCCGGCCCGCCAGCTTCGCCGCCAGCGACCGGAACGTCTCCTCGGCGCCGGCCGCGATCCCGCAGGTCCCCAGCCCGACGATGAGGCGCGTCACGGCCGCTCCTCTTTCTGCCGCTTCTTCAGCACCTTGATCGCGTTCGACGGGCTCAGGTTCCCGTAGGTGTCCTGGTCGATCATCATCACGGGCGCCAGCGAGCAGCAGCCGAGGCACGACACTGTCTCGATGCTGTACTGGCCGTCGGCGGTGGTCTCGCCGGCCGCCGCGCCGAGGTGCTTTTCGATCGCCTGCGACAGCTCGACGGCGCCGCTGACGTGGCAGGCGGTCCCGTGGCAGACGCGCAGCAGGTGCTTGCCCACCGGCTTCAGCCTGAACTGCGCGTAGAAGGTGGCAACGCCGTAGATGTGGGCGAGCGGAATCCCCGTGCGGCGATGGATCGCCACCAGCCGCTCGCGGCGCAGGTACCCGTCTTCCTGCTGCGCCCGCTGCAGCAGCGGGATGAGCGCCCCTTCCTCGCCCTCGTAGTGATGGTTCCGCAGGTCGTAGCGCCGGTGCTGCCGCATGAGAACCCTGTTGAGAGAGAGAGGGAGCAGTTTACCCGAGGTCACCGGGACCCTTCGGGACGAATTTCGTATGTCGTCACCGCAAGCTGAGGTGGCAGCCGCTCATGGCCGCCCCAAGGGCCGGCCTCAGCGGTTGACCGGGGGCTCGGGCGCCGAGCGCTTCTGCAGCTGCTCCAGCAGGTTCTTGAGCGCCTCGAGGCGCTGCCCGGCCTCTCCCAGGCGGCCCTCGGCTGTCAGTCGCTGGTACTCGGTCAGTTCCCGCGCGGCCCGATCGATCAGGGCCTCCACCGAGGGTGGAGTGGCAGGAGACTCGGCGGCTCCAGGCGCCGTCGGGGCGGGTACGGTGGGCACGGGCGCGGCCTTGGCGCCCTCGCCGAAGAGACTGCGCATCGCCGCCTCGAGCGACGGATCATTGCCGCCACCCGACGACGTGAAGCCGACCGACATTCTCATCGAAGCCACAGCTCCGGACGGCGAGACCTCCGTCTGGTTCGATGACTGGTGGTGGATGGAGTGTCTGTCGCGGTGGAAGGATGATGTCATCACCATGCACATCCTGCCCACGCCCGCCGCCTTGCTGCATCCGGTGATTCTGCATCACGTGGAAATGGCCCGGCGTGTGGCGCCGCAGTGGCGGGTGGTCGGACACTGCTGGCTGGCCGAGTTGGATCCGGATTCGGCGTCGGATGCCATCGCCCGAAGCCCGTATCACGAGATTCGTGTCATCGAGGGCGCGGTGCCCGATCCCGCGCGGCAGAACCCGCGCCGCATCGCGGCGATCCAGGATCTGATCCGCCCGGTCCGCCTGCTCCAGCGC
>JARKSS010000102.1 GCA_029974175.1 Vicinamibacterales bacterium | reverse complement strand
CCGCTGGCCGCCGGGATGGCGGGCGCCGATCACGCGGGGGTCGCGCCCGGCGAGGCGCACGCAGGGGGGACGGCTCACCTGTCGCGCGGTGCCGAGCTGGCGCTGATGGCCCTGTCGGTGGCGATCGGCGTCGTTGGGATCCTCTTCGCCTGGCGGGTCTACGTCAGGCGGCCGGAGCTTGCCGACCGGCTCGCCGCCCGGTTCGCCCGCCCTCACCGGGTGCTGAAGAACAAGTACTACGTGGACGAGTTGTACGGCGCGACCGTCATCGAGGGCACCATGCGCGGAGCGGACGGGCTCTGGACGTTCGACCGGCAGGTCGTGGACGGCGCGGTGAACGGCTCGGGGTGGGTGACGATCATCTTCTCGTGGATCTCCCACATCGTGGACAAGTATCTGGTGGACGGCGTGGTGAACCTGGTCGGGTCGGTGATCCAGGAGTCGAGCTTCGTCTTCCGCCGCGTGCAGACGGGCCTCATCCAGAACTACGCGCTGCTGATGACGGTCGGCGTCTTCGCCTTCGTCAGCCTGTACCTCCTGGTGCGGTAGCCAGGCCGGTGACCGAAGAAACGTTATGAACGACCTCCCGCTGCTGACGCTGATCCTGTTCACGCCGCTCGTCGGCGCCGTGGTGCTGCTGCTGGTGCCCAAGCGGAACGAGGACGCCATCCGGTGGATCGCGAACCTGTTCGCGCTGGCGGGCTTCCTGGTCTCGCTGCCGCTCTGGTTCGCCTACGACCAAGCCGGCCCGTCCTACCAGTTCGTCGAGCGGCACGCCTGGATCCCGTCGATCGGGGCCGAGTACCACCTCGGGGTGGACGGGTTCTCGGCGCTCCTCATCCTGCTGACGACGCTGATGGGCGCGATCGCGGTGCTGTCGTCGTGGACCGCGATCACCGAGCGGGTGAAGGAGTACTACGTCTTCCTGCTCCTCCTCCAGACGGGGATGCTCGGGGCGTTCGTCGCGCTCGACTTCCTGCTGTTCTTCCTGTTCTGGGAGGTGATGCTGGTCCCGATGTACTTCCTGATCGGGGTGTGGGGCAGCGACCGGCGCCTCTACTCGGCCATCAAGTTCTTCCTCTACACCCTGGTCGGCAGCGTGGTGATGCTGCTCGGCATCCTGGCGCTGTACTTCAGCTACACCGACCCGGCGACCGGCCGGCATACCTTCGACATCGTCCAGTGGCAGCAGCACGGGTTCGACTCCAACCTGCAGTGGTGGGTCTTCCTCGCGTTCTTCCTCGGGTTCGCCATCAAGGTGCCGATGTTCCCCTTCCACACCTGGCTGCCCGACGCGCACACCGACGCGCCCACCGCCGGGTCGGTCATCCTGGCGGCGGTCCTCCTGAAGATGGGGACCTACGGCTTCATCCGCTTCAGCCTGCCGATCCTGCCCGACGCGACGAGGGCCTTCGTCCCGATGATCGCCGTGCTGGCGATCGTGGGGATCGTCTACGGCGCCCTGGTGGCGATGGCCCAGACCGACTGGAAGCGGCTGGTCGCCTACTCGTCGGTCAGCCACATGGCGATGGTGATGCTCGGGATGTTCGCGCTGAACCCGGTCGGCCTCAAGGGCAGCATCCTCCAGCAGATCAACCACGGCATCTCGACCGGCGCTTTGTTCCTCATTGTCGGCATCGTGTACGAGCGCCGGCACACCCGGCAGATCAAGGAGTACGGCGGGCTGTCGAAGGTGATGCCGGTCTACGCGGCGATCTTCGGCGTGATGATGCTCTCGTCGATCGGCCTGCCCGCCCTCAACGGCTTCATCGGCGAGGTGCTCATCCTGCAGGGCGTCTTCGTCGTGCCGCGCTGGGGCATGGTGTGGGCGGCCGTCGCGGCCACGGGGATCATCCTGGGCGCGGCCTACATGCTCTGGCTCTACCAGCGGACGATGTTCGGGAAGGTGGAGAACCCGAAGAACGAGGGGCTGCGCGACCTGAACCTGCGCGAGGTGGCGACCTTCGCGCCGCTGGTCGTCCTCGCGGTGTGGATCGGGCTCTACCCGACGCCGTTTCTCAACCGCCTCGACACCTCGGTGAACCGCGTGGTGGCCCGGGTGAGCCCGCAGTCCCTGGAGCGAAACGCCGACTGCGACGAGCAGGGAGCGCCCGCCTCGCCGTTCACCCAGGTGCCCTGCGGGGACGCGCAGGGGGCGGCGGCCCCGCCGGGGGGTGCCCCGTACGCTGACTCGGGAGGCCGATGATGCCGCCAGGCTTTGCGCCCGACGACTTCTGGCTCCTCCTGCCGGAGATCCTCCTGGCGACGACCGCCGTCGTGGTCCTCGGCGCCGACGCCTTGCTGCCGCGAGGCCGCCAGGGCCTGGCCGCCTGGATCGCGCTCGGCGGCCTGGGCGCCACCGCCGCGGCGCTCGTGCCCCTGGCCGGCACCCACGCCACTGCCGCGGGCGGCCTGATGGCGGTGGACGCCTTCGCGGGCTTCTTCAAGCTGTTGTTCCTGCTGGCCGCGGCCCTCACCATCCTGATGTCCACCCGCTACCTCGCGGTGGAGGGGGCGCGCCCCGGCACATACTACGTCCTGGTCCTGTGCGCCACGCTCGGCATGCTGTTCATGGCGAGCGCCCTCGACCTGGTGACGCAGGTGATCGGCCTCGAGACGATGGCCGTCTCGTTCTACATCCTCGCCGGCTTCCTGAAGCCGAACCGCCGGTCGAACGAGGCCGCGGTGAAGTATTTCCTGCTCGGCGCCTTCTCCCTCGGCCTGCTGCTCTACGGGATGTCGCTGCTCTACGGCCTGACCGGGACCACCATGCTGCGGGACATCGGCACCGCGCTGGCCGGCCTCGAGCGCAGCCGCTGGCTCGGCCTCGCGGTGATCCTCGTGGTGGCGGGGCTCGGCTTCAAGATCGCCGCGGTGCCGTTCCACATGTGGGCGCCCGACGTGTACGAAGGCGCCCCCACGCCCATCACCGCGTTCCTGTCGGTGGGCTCGAAGGCCGCCTCGTTCGCGATGCTCTTGCGCCTGTTCTTCGAGGCGCTGCCGGCGGCCAACGCCGACTGGGGCCTGCTGTTCTACGCGCTGGCGATCCTGACCATGACGGTGGGGAACCTGGCGGCGCTGACGCAGAGCAACCTGAAGCGGCTGCTCGCGTACTCCTCGATCGCGCATGCCGGGTACGTGCTGATCGGCGTCGTGGCGGCGACCAGCGTGCCGCAGGTCGGCATCAAGGCGGCCCTGGTCTACCTGCTCGTCTACGCCTTCATGCAGATCGGCGCCTTCGGCGTGGTGACCATGCTTCGGCGGCACGACGTGATTGGCGAGGAACTGAAGGACATGAGCGGCCTCTTCACGCGCAACCCGCTGGCCGGCGCGTCGATGCTGCTCTTCATGCTGTCGCTCGGCGGCATTCCCCCGACCGCGGGGTTCATGGGGAAGTTCTGGCTCTTCAGCGCCGCGATCGACGGCGGCTACTACTGGCTTGCCGTCATCGGCGTCCTCAACAGCGCCGTCTCGCTCTACTACTACCTGCGGGTGGTCGTCTTCATGTGGTTCAAGCCCCAGGCGACCGGCTCTCCCGTGGTTCTCGGCCCCGCCATGGGGGTGCTGCTCGCGGTGACCGTCGTCGGCACCCTCGCGCTCGGTGTCTACCCGCGCGCCCTGTTCGACCTGGCCGACGTGTCGGCGCGGGCGCTGGGCGCGGCCGGCATCGCCACGATGGTGAGGTGACGCGCAGGGTTCACTGAACATGCCACGCAGGAAGTCGGGTCCACCCTCGCTCGGGTCGCTCGGCGCGCTCAGTGCCGTGGGCATCGCCTTCGTACTCGCGCTGCTCTTCGGGTTCCTGATCGGGCGCGCGCTCGACGGGTGGCTCGGCACCTCGCCGCTCTTCCTGATCGTCTTCTTCTTCATCGGCCTTGCCGCCGGCGTGCTCAACGTCATCCGGACGGCGAGCGCCGTCACTCGAGACGACCGGAAATGACCCGGGTGCGGCGCCCGGGCGATCCGCTCCGGGGCTTCGAGCGCGACTCGTCGGTCGCCTGCCTCGCGATGGCGGCGGCCCTCTGGGCGCTGTCGGGCTGGCGCTTCGACGTTGCCGGGGGAGTGCTGGCGGGCGGCGGCCTGATGGCGGTCAGCTACGCCTTGATCAAGGGGGGCGTCGAAGGGGCGGCGCGCGCGCTGGCGGAGGCCGAGGGGACCCGGCGGCGGCGCGCCCGGCTGGCTTTGGCGGTCGTGAAGTACCTCACAAGGTACGCTTTACTGGCCGTCGTGGCGTACGGTATCCTGACGTGTTTTCACCTGCACCCCGCCGGCGTGCTGGCCGGCGCGCTCTCGCCAGTACTGGGAGCGGTGGGGCAGCTTGTGCGCATGTCCCGGGCGCGATCCCGGGCCGATCGTCCGCTCTGATGGAGAAAATCCACCACACCCTGTGGATCGTGCAGTTCGTCAACGGCCTGTTCGGGCCGCTGGTGGCGTCGGTGCTCCGCCCGTTCGGCATCGTGTTCGAGCCGGGGGCCGAGGTCATCCCCGACTACGTCGTGATGGCGCTGCTGATCCTGGCCGCAACCGCGGTCCTGGCGCTGCTGATCCGGTCGCGCCTGAGCGTCGAGAACCCGGGCCGCCTGCAGATCGTCCTCGAGGACGCGCTGTCGTTCGTGCACGGGATGCTCGACGAGTACATCGGGCCGAAGGGGCGGCGCTACCTGCCGCTGGTCGGCACCATGTTCGTTTTCATCCTGGCCGGGAACCTGATGGGGCTGGTGCCGGGACTCATGGCCCCCACGAGCAACATCAACGTAACCCTGGGGTGCGCGCTGACCGTCTTCGTGTACTACCAGTTCCAGGGGTTCAAGGAGCAGGGCGTCGTCGGCTACATCAAGCACTTCCTCGCCCCGGCCGGCGCGCCCATGTGGATCGCCCCCATCTACTTCCCGATCGAGATTATCAGCCACCTCTCGCGGGTGCTGTCGCTCTCGGTCCGGTTGTTCGGCAACATCTTCGGCGAGGAGCTGGTGATCCTGATCCTGGCGAGCCTCGTGCCGTTCATCGTCCCGCTCCCGATGATGTTCCTCGGGATCATCACCTCGTCGCTGCAGGCCTACATCTTCACGATGCTGACGATGATCTACCTGGCCGGCGCGGTGGTGGTGGACCACGGGCACGACGGACACGACGCCGGGGTCGAACACGCCACCGCCGACCTGGCGCACGCCTGAGCGCGCGGCCGGCTGTGCACGGGTGGTCGAAAGGAGCGGGGCTGGCAGCGCGGAAGGCCTGCTCGACCCGGCGCGGATACGGATTCAAATCGACATCGAGGAGGCGTTCATCGTGCGCAAATCGCTGGTGCCGACATTGACGTTGCTGTTCGTGGCCATGGGCCTGGTCGCCCCGGTCTTTGCCCAGGAAGCCGCCGGGGCCGCCGGCGGGGGCGAGATCGCGAAGTGGTCGATCATCACCGCCGGGTTCGCGCTCGCCATTGCCGCGGCATTCGGGGCGCTCGGCCAGTCGAAGGGCCTGAGCGCGGCCGCCGAGGCGATCGCCCGCAACCCCAGCGCGAACGCCGACATCCGCTTCGCGTTGATCCTGGGGCTCGTCCTGATCGAGTCGCTGGTGATCTACGTGCTGCTGATCGCCCTCATCCTGTTCTTCGTCAACCCGTTCGTTGGCTGATCCCGATCCGGCGGGCGGGGCGCGAGCGCCCCGCCCGTTCCTCTCCGCCCGCCGCTTTCCCCTGGCACCCATCGACGCGCTCGTCGTCCTGGCCACGCTCGTCTGGGGCGCCAACTACTCGATCGTCAAGGTCGCCCTCCGCCAGATCCCCGAGCTGAGCTTCAACGCGCTGCGGCTTGGCATCGCCTCGGTGCTGTTCCTTGGCGTGCTGGCGTTCGTCCCCGCCGCGCGGCGGCAAGGGCCGGCGGCTGGTGCTGCCGTCGCGGCGCCGCGGCCCTGGTTCCCGACCGCACGCCTGTTCACGGCCCGGGAATGGCTCGGGCTCATCGGCCTCGCAGTCAGCGGGCACTTTCTCTACCAGCTCTGCTTCCTCGGCGCGGTGGCCCGGACGAGCGTGGCGAACAGCTCGCTGATTGTCGGCGCCTCGCCGGTGGCCGTCTCGCTGCTTGCCGCCGCGGTCGGGCAGGAGCGCGTCTCGCGCCTCCACTGGGCCGGCGCCGCCGTGTCGCTGTCTGGCGTCTACCTGCTGGTCGGCGCGGGCGCCGCCGTGTCGAGCGAGTCGGCCATCGGAGACGTGCTGATGATTGCCGGCGTCTGGTGCTGGGCCGTCTATGCGGTGGGGTCTGCGCCCCTGCTGCGCCGCCATACGCCGATTGCGCTGACCGGCTACACGATGGCCATCGGGAGCCTGTTCTACCTGCCGGTCGCGCTCCCCGACCTGGCCCGGCTCCCCTGGGCCGCCATCACACCCGCGTCCTGGGCCGCACTGGGGTACTCCGCCGTCTTCGCCCTGTTCGGCGCCTACATCGTCTGGCACACGGCCATCCAGCGCATCGGCAACGTGCGCACCGCGATGTACTCGAACCTCATCCCGCTCAGTGCCCTGGCCACCTCCGTCGTGTTCCTCGGCGACCGCCTCTCGCCGCGGCAGGCGCTGGGGGCGGCCGCCGTGCTGACCGGGGTGGCGCTGACCCGGCTGCGGCCGGTGTGGCGCGCAAGCCTTCCCGCTGAAGAGTAGGGTTCACTTACCGCCGGGGGCACACGGACAGGGCTCGGATCCTGTGGTGCCCTGTGCGGTGAGATGCCCGCGTCAGGGTATGCTACCGCCGTGGAATCTGCGAAGACGCGCCAGGAGGCGCAGGCCCGCTCGCGGCAGGTTGACGCGTTTCGCCGCGAACTTGGGGAGCTCGAACGGGAAGGC
>JARKSS010000099.1 GCA_029974175.1 Vicinamibacterales bacterium | reverse complement strand
GCCGCGCGCTTCCGGGAGAGCTGATACTGCCCACGGCGGGAATTCACGAACCGCTCCCCACGGGCCTACCTGCAAGGGCCGCGGCGCGCCAGCGCGTGACCGAGATCCTCTACTCGCTTCCGGAAGCGCCGCGAAAGAGATTGGAGCGTGAGCTGGCAGAATGGAGCGGCGTGCAGCCGGGTCTCGAACGAATCGCCATCCTGGATCTGGAAGGGATTGCGCGGCTGGCCGCCACGCCCGGCATCTCGATCGGCGCGCACGGGGCGCGTCACCTCTGCCTGCCGCTTCACAGCGAGGACGTCCAGCGGCGCGAGGTGGAGGAGAACAAGCGCCTGCTCGAGGGGATCGCGGGGTGCCCGGTGGACGCCTTCGCCTACCCCTTCGGCGAGCGCCGTCCGGCGACGGTGCGCATCGTCCGCGAGAGCGGCTTCACGGTCGGGGTGACCGTGGATCCCGGCGTCGCAACGGCCGGCATGCCGCCGCTGCTCTTGCCGCGGTGCGAGGTGCCGCCGGGGGACGGCACGGATTTCGAAGCCTGGTTGGAAAGCGTGTTCGACGGTTCCCTCTGACTCGGCGCCTCGCCCCCGCTATCGGCCTGGCAGCCCGGTGCGGGCGGCGACGGTTCGTCAGCCGGCCGGCTCAGCGGCGGCGGACGGGGGTGTCGAAGCAGTCTTCCTTTCCAGTTCCTCCACGCGCGCGCTCACCCCCTTGGCCTCGACCGCGTCGGGTGCAAGGGCGAGGAACTCGCGGTACGCGGTGATCGCCGCAGTGGTGTCGCCGAGCTTCTCCTCGCTGATGCCGAGGGCAAGGTAGAAGCTCGCGTCATCGGGCTTTGCCTTGATCGCCTCGCGGTACTGCGCCGCCGCTTCCTCGTCCAGGCCCGCACGGTGGAGCGCCTGCGCCAGGTTGAAGAGGGTGGCGTAGTCGCCAGGGAACAGGTTGGCGGCGACACGGTAGTCTGAGATTGCCCCGGTCCAGTCGCCGAGCAGGCCGCGGCAGCGCGCCAGGTTGAAGCGGTAGGCCCACCGGCCGTCGTTCAGCGCCACCGCCCGCTCGAGCAGCGGCAGCGCCTCGAGGGGGCGCCCCAGCCGGATCAGCACCTGCGCCGCGTTGCTGTGCGACTCGGCATCGCTCGGGTGGTCGGCAATCTGCCGCTGGAACATCTCCAGGGCGTGCTCGAGCTCTCCCCGCGAGTAGGCGAGCGTCCCGGCCGCGGGCGCGTCGATGAACGGCAGCTCCGTGGGCACCTGCTCACCCGGGACGTGAGTACGCGACGCGGTGGCCCGCAGCATCGCGGCGAGGGGACCCTCCTTCGCCGCTGCCGCTGTGGGCGCGGCCGAGGGATCCGGGCCCTGGGCGCATCCCGCCAGCAGCAGGACAAGGGCCGCCGCCGCGGCGACGGCCGCATGGCCGTACCGGTTACCGACTGCACCGCTCATCGCCGGATCTCCCGCCAGGAAAGGATGCGGACACCCACCTGGCCGACACCGTTGTTGAAGTCGTTCGGGTCGCCGAACGCCTCGACCTTCGGCCCGGTCGAGCCGGAGGTCGCGAAGTAGAGGTGCTGGTCCACGATGAACGGTGCCGTCGCGCGCCCCGCCCCGGTGTTGAACAGGACGGAGGTGTTACCGCCGCCTCCCTTTTTCCCGCTGCTCACCCCTGTCCCGAGGTAGGCGCCGGTACCTTGGTAGGTCAGCGCGTACAGGTTGTGCATGGTGTCCACCGGCGAGCCCGCGAGTTCCGTGGAGCACGCGGGCGCGACGTCCACCGTGGTCGTGAAGAAGACGATCTCGCCCGCGACGGCTGGTGAGGTGGACGGCCGCTCGCCAACCGGCAGCCCCCCCAGGTTGGTGACCGGGCTCAAGTCGATGGGATCGAACGAGTCGGAGAACACGCCGTTGGCGTCCTGCACCCCGAAGAGCTTGAACTGCCCCGTCCCGCCCGAAGAGGACGGCGACGTCGGGAGAAGGTCGCTGCCCGTCATGAAGAAGACGTACCGGTAAGCGGAGCCGACGTACATCAGTGCGGACGAGGCGTAGATCGGCTTGTCGGTTGTCTTGACCACGAGCGGGGTCTTGATCCGACCGGTCTCATCGAACTCGAAGCGGTAGTACTTGCCGTCGAGGTCGCCCAGGTACGCCCACTTGGCGATGTACGATCCGTAATTGCCTGTCACGGTCGGGTCGGCTTGCAGTGCCTTCTTGGGCGAGGGGCTGTCGTCGCCCACGTCGTAGCATCCCATCCCGTTGCAGGCCCCGCCCCCGGCGTTGCCGAGAAGTTTCCCGGTATCCATGCGAATGAGCTAGAAGGCGTGCCCGGCACTGACGCCGCCGCGGCCGGGCACCACCGTCTCGGCCTCGATCGGGTAGTACCCCGAGCCGACCATCGCGACGTTGACGCTGCGGTCGGCGTTGAGCGCGCCGACAGCGGGGTCGGACCAGGTCTGGCCGACGGTCTTTTCCGCCATGGTCGCACTGGTCCTCAGCTCGCCGTAAGCCCGGTAGACACTGCCGGGCGTCGCGTCGGTGGGCGTTCCTGCGGGAGTACCGGTCGAGGTCAGCCAGATGTCCTGCCGGTAAGTCGTGTCGAAGCTGCGGTAGTCGGGGAAGGCCCACTTGAACTGGACGCGGCTCGGGCTCGCGAACGAGGCCAGCACCCCCTCGAAGTCGTCGCTCTCGGGGGGCGGCCCGTCCATGCCGGCCTCGGTCACGTCGAAGGCCTGGTAGAAGGTGCCGCCGGGACCCTCGCCGATCACCAGGTAGCTGCGCCACCCGTCGCTCGTCTTGATCTCCGCGATCTTCGGCGACTGGTCCATGTAGTAGTTGAACTGCTCCACGGGCTGCCCCTGCTCGTAGATCGCGCGCAGCTTCGGCAGGAGGTTGAAGGGGATGAAGGCCCAGACCTCGTACCCGGTTCGCGCATCGATCGCGTGGAGCATGCCGTCGTTGGCGCCAATCCAGATGATGGACCGGCGATCCTTGTGGTCGCCCGCGTAGGTGCCTGCCGCGTCGGGGCGCCCGTAGTCGTCGTCGGGCGGCGGGTCGAGCGATGGCGGGTCCATGATTGCGGGGGTGGAGCCGATCACCGCGCCCAGCGGCTGCCGGCGGATGTAGCTGATCAGGTCCCTCGCCGCAACGTTCGACGTGTTCAGGGCGTTCGCGCTGTGGGACGGGCCGAGGAACGGCTCGATCACCGCGTGGTTCTCGGGCGTGAACGCCACCATCCCCACGTTGGGGATATAGGTGTAGATGTTGCGCGAGTCGGGATTCTTCGGCACTCTGGCGAGATTCGCCAGCTCGGGCCTTCCATCCAGGTCGGGCCACAGGGGCGTACCGTCCTTGGTGAAGGTGTAGCCCGACGGCTTCGTGCTGTCGGGAACCGGTTTGAAGACCCGGAAGGCGCGCAAGCGTCCGTAGAAGCCCGGCCCGTGCGGGAAGGCATGCGCATCGGCCAGGCCGAGGCCGAAGCCCGCGGTGAGCATGAAGTTGTTGCGCTGCGGGATGAGGTCCCCACTGGCGGTGTACACGGTGTGGTTGGGCAACTCCGCCCCTGTCGCGTCGCGGGCATCCTTGAGGTTCACCGTGCCCACCACCGGGCTGACGGGGTAGAACTCGCTCGATCGGCGCTCGGTCTGCAAGTTGAAGTCTGGCGGGCGGCTGAAGCCGGCCTGGAGCGCGAGGTTCACCGCGCGCGCCACGCCGGGCCGGTTCCACGCGCGAATCAGCACGCCGCCGCTCGAGTCGGCAATCGTCTGCAGCTGCACCTGGTCGGTCGCATAGTTCGGCGAGTGCTGGTTCGGGCGCACCCAGACCACGAAGATCGGCACCTTGTGGCCGCCGCCTGCCGCGAGCGCCTTGAACTCGGCCGCCACGGCCGAAGGGTTGGCGCTGTGATCCCCGCCGGCCGTCACCAGCACCACGACCGTGTTGCGGCAGTTCGAGCACGCGGTATCGGCCGTGATGGCGCTCGTCGCGGCCGCCTTGATGTCGCCGAGCAGCTGCGTCAGCGGGCGGTCCTCGAAGCCCTGCGTGTCGAGGCCGGCCGGGATCAGGTCTTGAGGCCGCGCTGCGAACGGTCCCCCTGCCGAAGAATCGAACGGGTTCGTCTGGCCAAGGAACTGCCTGTCGTCTCCGAGCTGGGTGAGGATCTGCGACGCCGTGTTGGCGGCCGGCGGCACGAGGGTCGAGCTGGTGCTGAGGCCAGTCGAGTTCAGGCCGGCCACGCTGGTCGCGAAGATGCCGAGCAGGCCGCCGCCGTCGCACGCGCCCGTGTCGGCGAGGCCGGCCAGCCGCGAGCCGGCCGGCACGATCACCGGTCCGTCGCAGGTCGTGCGGAGGGCCGGCTGGTTCTGCCGCAGCTTGTAGAGGCCCCACCTGAAGTTTGCACCGCGGTTGTGCTCCACGGCGTCGCGGATGCCGAGGCGGGCGATCTCGTAGCGGGTCGGACTCCAGAAGCGCGCGTACCTGGGATCCAGGTCGGAGATGGCCTCGATGGCGTCCGCCGTGTACTTCTGCGTCGCGTCCGGCATCGTCGTGCTGAACTGGAAGTTCCGGTAGATCCGGCGGTAGTAGGTGGCGTTGGGGGGCAGGTTCAGGGCCACCCGCAGGTCGTGCGACGCGTCCGACACCCGGTAGGTGGCCGTGTCGTAGATGCTGCCGTTTGGCCACAGGACCGCGTCGGAATCGTCGTGACGGCCGTCCCATCCGTCATTCAGCATCTGGAACGAGGTGTCCATCACGACGATGACCGTCGGCGGGACGCGCTTGGCGAACAGCAGCGGGTCGAGCTGCGCGTGTGCCCGCGCCGGCCACGACAGCATCGCGAGCGCCGCGGCCGCGGCGAGAAGGGCCGGCCAGTACGAGAATCGCGCGTTGGAGCTGGTGGTTGTTCGATTCACGGTTGCCTCTGTCGCTTGCGTCGGGCGGGCGCTATTGCACGGCCAGCCCGCCGCCGCCTCCGCCGAGGTCCATCCTCATCTCGGTCAGGCCCGACCCGGGCGTCTGCACGGCGGCCTTCCGCGCGCGCTGGTTCCACTCTTCCTGGCCGCGCTGCGCGATGTAGCCGCGTTCGATCTCGGTGGTGGAGGTACGCGCCACGGTGACCTCGATCACCTTGCGGGCACCGCCCACGCCCCAGGCCTCGGCGTGCAGGGTGAGCACGCCGTTGGCGTCGATCTCCGGGTTGCCATCCGATTCGGAGGGGTCGTCGCCCACCAGCACCATCACGTAGGCGTCGCTCGGGACCCCGCCCGGCAGGATGTTCGACATCGGCCCGTAGGCGTACACCCGCCAGATCGGATTGTTGGGCCCCCACAGGTTCAGGGTGTCGGTTTCGGCCTGCACCCGGGCGCACTCGCGGTTCACGTCCACCTCTGTTCCATCGGCCAGCGTCACCGAGGTCGGGCCGTGCGTGAAGCTCGACTGGATGTTGCTGGCGCCGAGCAGGTCGTTCCACTGAGGGACCGCCAGGAGGTCCTGCACCACGCGTTCGACGGCGGCATCGGCCGCGTAGAGCGCTTCGTGCGCGTTGCGGTAGTTGGCGGTCAGCAGCGTCTCGGACGAGGTGAGCAGCACCAGCGAGACCGCCAGCGCCGTCAACAGCATCGTGGACAGCAGCACGATGATCAGGGCCACGCCGCGCTCGTCGCCGAGGGCCCGGCGAAGGCCTGCGGATGCGCCCCTCGCTCCGGCAAGGCGGCGGCGGTTCAAAGCTGCCCTGCGGCTCTCTCCTCGTTGCAGCGCGTCGCGGTTCTGGGACGGGGTCGTGGTCTTCATATCTCGCTCGCTACCGCACGAGGTTCATGTTCCGCGGCGTCACGTCGAACTCCACGACGTAATCGGGAACCCGCCTGTAGGCGCTGTTCGAGGTGCCCGGGTTCAAAAAGAGCGTCTGGTCGGGCGGGTTGGCTCCCCGCAGTTCCGCGGCGGAGGCCTGGACGCGCAGCTGCACCGACACCTTCCGGATGCGGAAGACGTCGGCATCGAAGTTGTTGGGCGCCGTCCCGCAGGATGGTCCGTCGGTGAGCATCGAGGCGGGCAGTTCCACGAGCGAGCTGCCGTTTGAGGGCAACGTCGGCAGCAGCGGAGTGCCCGTTGCGTCGATGATGCAGTTCGACTGTCCGGGCAGCGGGCGCGGCGCGAGGGGCGGATTCGGATCCCCCCAGTACCGGATGCGCATGGCCGCGACGTTGTCCACGATCGGGATGTCTTCCTGGAAGCCGTCGTAGTGAAAAAGCTGGTTGGTTGCCCGGTTCAGCCAGTAGACGTGGTTCTCGACCATCGCGATCCGGGCGTTCTCGGCCGGCGTGTACTTCTTGGTGAAGTCGGGGTTCGGGGGACGGTGCTGCAGGTGCAGAGCGCTGGACTGGACGGCCGTGATCGTGAAGATGTCCCACGAACCGGTGTCGTCGAAGATCACCACGCGCATGCCGACCTCGAAGCCGCACAGCGGGTCGCCCGTCGGGCAGCCGGGCTGGGCGTTCACCTTGATCTCGGACGAAGGCTGCGGCATCGCCTCGCGGATGGTCGTTTGCGCCGCGGTGTCGGGCACGTAGACGATCGAGATCCGGTCGTCGAAGTAGCTGAGGCCGGGATCCTGCGCGATCGCCCCCGTGCGGTACGGGAGCACCGGCGGGAAGAAGTTGGCCAGGGTGCCGGCGATGGCGCCCGAGTAGGTGCCGGCGCCCGCCATCAGGAGGTCCCTCTCCATCATGTCGGCCGAGACGCGGAGGCGCTGGAGCACGTCGGCCGCCTCGGTCTGCGTCCGTGAGGTGGACTGCGAGGGGTCGAGCAGCGTGAAGACCGAGCCGACCACCAGCAGCATGACCGTCATCGAGACCAGCAGCTCGACGAGCGTGAAGCCGCCTTCGCATGCCCGATCGGCGCGCGAAGGTCGGCGGCCCGCTCTCCACGCCCGTGGGTGTGCGCGGCCTGCGGCAGCCGGGCGCCGCGACCCGCCGTCCACCGTTCGGCTCCCACCTTCGAAGTGCTCGGTCATTGCGACTTCCTCGTCTTGACGCTCACCAGCCACGTTTCAGCGCCGAAGCGCCCGGTCGGAGCGTTGACCCCGGCGGCCGCGATCCGCTGCGCGTGCTCGGCGGTCATGACCCGCACCTGGAACACGAGTGTGTTGTTCGGGTTGGTGGGCAGCGGCGTGATCGACCACCGGCGCACGTACCGGGCTCCGGCGGCCGCGCTCGGGGTGTTGCCGACCCAGGCGCCGTGTTCGTCCAGGTAGTCCACGTAACCGGTCCTGTCCACGACGAGCGAGTCGGCGGGCGAGGGGTTGAGACCCGAACCGCCTCCCGTGGGCACCGCGGTGCTCAGATCGGTGCTGGTGTCGGACACCGGCAGCCCGAGCGCCGCCGCGGACTGATCGAACCCCCAGGTCAGTGCCTTGAGCTGCTCCATCTTCTGCACCGCGAGCAGCGCCGTGGAGGTCTGGCCCTTCGAGGTGGCGTTCGCCTTGGTCGCAACGGCGAAGAGCTGCGCGACGCCGAGCGACACCACCGACAGCAGCGCCACCGACACCAGGACTTCGATCAACGAGAACCCCTCGGCCCGTGGCTTGTCCGCGTGTGCTTGATTCATATCCGTCTCGCCTGGCCCCGTCTGCACCTGCCCTCAGCCCTTACCTGATGGCAATCTTCCCCAGCGTGTTCACGTCGATCGTGGACGAGTAGTCGCCGATCGACAGGGTCACCGATTCGGTGCCGATCGGCTTCGACACACCGCCTTCGAGCTTGGTCGCGCGGCCGTTTGGGGCGAACTGCAGCACGAGGCCGGTCGAAGAGGTGGACAGCGTCACGCGATCGTCGAGATGGCGGACCGGCCCGTCGTAACGAGGGAGCCGCGGCACCCGGTACGCCGCGTCGGCCGGCGGGGGGTAGGGAAAGTTGGTGGGGTCGCAGCGTCCCGTGCTCGAGAAGCCCGACTCCACGATTCGGTACTGCCCGACCGCGGGGCAGTTGAAGCGCACCTCGAGCTGCCGGTTCACCGACACCGCGCGCAGGCGTGCTGCCCGCAGCTCCTGCTGGATCGCCCGCGCGGCTTTGTCCACCCGCACCCGGTCGCCCATTCGAAGGGTCGGCATGGCGATCGCCGCGAGGATGGTGCCGATCGCCATCACCATCAGCAGCTCGATGAGGGAGAAGCCGGCATCCGCCCGCCGCGGGCGGATGGGAACAGCTGGTTCAGTGCGGCACTTCGTCATAGGTCATCCCGGGTCGCGCCGGCCTGGTCTGGCCGATCGCCGACCCGCAAGGATGAGGCAGGAACGGCAAGCCCGGGCCCAGGGGTGGGGCCGAGTGGTCAACTGGCTGCCGGAGAATGGGTTATCGCCCGAGACGGGCGTGCGGCCGTCGCCGCCGGGTGTGCTGGAACGGAACAGGAGGTTACGGAGTTGAGATCGGCTGGCTCAGGCCGGCGCTCACCTGACGTGCCGCCCGCCATCCACTCTGATCGTCTCGCCAGTGATGAAATCGCTGTCCACCAGCGCGAGCACCGCCTTGGCGATCTCGCCGCCGCCGCCCCAGCGGCCAACCGGCGTCGCTTGCTCGACGGCCTTCGACTCTTCGTCTTCGAGGTCGGGTGGCGGCAGGATGGGACCGGGCGCGATGGCGTTGACGAGGATCTGGTCGGCGGCCAGTTCGAGCGCGAGGGCCTCGGCCAGGCCGATGACGGCCTTCTTCGCGACGTAATAGTGCAGGAAGCCGGTGTACCGCGGGCGCTCGCTTGCAGCAAGCCAGTCCGAGACGAGGACGATGCGGCCGCCGCCCGCCGCGCGCATCAACGGGAAGGCGGCCAGCGCGCACGAGAGGGACGACTTCACCTCGACATCGAAGCTGTGCTGCAGGTCGGAAGCAGCTAGCTTCTCGATCGGAATGCGCGCGTACACCGATGACATGCCCACCAGGATGTCGAGGCGTCCGAGCGCGGCCGCCGTCGCTTCAACCAACTCGCGGCAGGCGGCCGGATCGGTCAGGTCGGCCTGGCGGATGAAGGCCCGGCGGCCGATCGCACGCACCTCCGTCGCGGTGGCCTCGGCCTCGTCGCGCGAGCGGTTGTAGCTGAGGGCGATGTCCGCACCGGCCCTCGCAAGTGCCAGGGCCACGGCAGCCCCGACGCGCTTGCCACCGGTGATGAGCGCCACCTTGCCGCGGGGATCCATGGAGGCTCCTTCTCAGGCGGCGGGGGGTCGCAGACCGCGCAGGGGCGGCCCTTGTGGCGCCCTCACGCAAGCACCTTCGCCGCAAAAGGCTTCGGGCAGGACCGGCGGCGGGCAGCCACAAGGGCTGCCGCTAGGTGCGGCTGTCGGCTGCCCGGCTGTCAGGTATACTCGGCCCCGACAATTCTATCCCGTTCACCTCGCCTTGCTGGAGGCCGCATGCCTTCCCGCCGAACCTTCCTCCACCGGGTTGCCCACGGCACCGTTGCAGCCGGCACCGGCCTGCTCGCTTTCACAGACGACTCGCTGGCGCACCTCGAGGCCGCGTCCCGGTCGGTCGCCGGCCGGCCGGCGAGCGAGGTGGCTGCCGACGAGACCTACTGGCGCGAAATCCAGCAGGCGTTCACGCTCGACCGGACGCTCGTCAACCTCAACAACGGCGGCTGCTGCCCGAGCCCTCGCGTTGTCCACGAGGCGTTCAAGCGCTACCTGGACATCTCGAACCAGGCGCCCGTGTACCACATGTGGCAGGTGCTCGAACCGAACATCGAAACGGTGCGCCGGCGGCTGGCGGCCGACTTCGGCTGCGATCCCGAGGAGATGGCCATCACGCGCAACGCGAGCGAGGCGCTGCAGATCGCGCAACTCGGGATCGACCTGAAGGCCGGCGACGAGGTGGTCACCACCAACCAGGACTACCCGCGGATGCTCGACACCTGGGAGCAGCGGGTGCGCCGCGATGGCATCGTGCTGAAGAAGGTCTCGATCCCGACGCCGGCGGCGGACATGGCGGAGCTGGTGCGCCCGATCGAGGCCGCCATCACGCCGCGGACGAAGGTGCTGCACTTCTGCCACGTCGTGAACCTGACCGGCCAGATCATGCCGGTGCGCGAGCTGACCCGACTGGCGCGCGCCCGCGGCATCCGCACGATCGTGGACGGCGCGCACGCCTTCCAGCACTTCCCCTTCAGCGTTCGCGATTTCGACTGCGACTACTACGGCTGCAGCCTGCACAAGTGGACGCTCGCCCCGATCGGGACCGGGTTCCTCTACGTGCGCCGCGAGCTGATCCCGTCGCTGTGGCCGCTCACTCCCGCCAGCGCGTCGCTCGAGGGCAACATCCGGAAATTCGAGGAAATCGGCACCCACCCGGCTGCCAACCACAACGCGATCGCCGAGGCCCTCGCGTTCCAGCACGGCATCGGGCTCGAGCGGAAGGCCGCCCGCCTGCGCTACCTGCGCGACCGCTGGGCGCGCCGGCTGCAGGGGCGGCCGCGCGTGCGCCTGCACACGAACCTGGCGCCCGAGCACTCGTGCGGCCTCGCCACCGTGGGGATCGAGGGGATCGACCCGGGTGCGCTGGCGTCGCACTTGTGGGCGACGTACCGGATGATCGTCACCCCGATCAAGCACGCCGAATTCGAGGGGATCCGGATCACACCCAACGTCTACACGACGCTCGAGGAGATCGACACGTTCGCCGAAGCCATGGAAGAAGTGCTCAGGAAGGGTGTCAGCTAGTCAGGTCGCCTTCAGCTTTCCCCGAGATCGATCGAGAACCGCTCGGCCATCCGGTACAGCGTCCGGCGGTCGATCCCCATCACCTCGGCGGCGCGGGTGCGGTTGCCGCCCACGTGCTCGAGCACGTGCAGCAGGTAGCGCCGCTCGATTTCCTCCAGCGGGGGGAGGCCCGCGAAAAGCTGCTCGCCGATGTCGGGCGGTGTCCCCTGGAAAGGCGGGGGCAGGTCGGGCAGGTCCACCACGCTGCCGCGGCTGAAGAGGACGAGGCGCTCCACCGTGTTCTCCAGCTCGCGAACGTTCCCGGGCCAGTGATACGCCGTCAGCGCGCCCACCGCCTCCGGCGTCAGCTCGACCTGCCGGCCCGCCCGGCCGCAGGCCTTCTGCAGGAAATCGGAGACGAGCAGCGGGATGTCGGCGCGGCGGTCGCGCAGCGGCGGCACCTGGATCACGATCACGCTCAGGCGGTAGTAGAGGTCCTGGCGGAAGCGACCCTCGGCCACCTCCTTCTCCAGGTCCACGTTGGTGGCGGCAATGATCCGGACGTCCACCCGCTGAGGGCGGCTCGCGCCCACCGGCCGGATCTCTCCTTCCTCGAGCACCCTGAGGAGCTTCACCTGCAGCGCCGGCGAGGTTTCGCCAATCTCGTCGAGAAAGACGGAGCCACCGTGCGCCTGCTCGAAGATCCCCTTCCGCTCGCTGATCGCCCCGGTGAACGACCCGCGGACGTGACCGAACAGCTCGGATTCGAGCAGCGTCTCGGTGATCGCTCCGCAGTTCACCGGGACGAAGGGCCGCGAGGCCCGGGGCCCGTGCGCGTGGACCGCGCGCGCCACCAGCTCCTTGCCCGTGCCGCTCTCGCCAGCGACCAGGACCGGTACGGCAGAGTCGGCAGCATGCGCGATCTGCTTGTAGACCGCCAGCATGGGGGCCGTGCGCCCGATCAAGCCCGGCGGCCTGGCGTCGGGCGCGGGGGCAGGCCGGCCGGCACCCGCCTGGCTCTGCGCGAGCGCGCGCTCGACCGTCTCCTTCACTTCGCCGATGTTGAACGGCTTGCTGATGTAGTCGAACGCGCCGGCCCGCACGGCGTCGATCGCCGTCTCGAGGGTGCCGAACCCGCTGATGAGGAGCACCTGGCCGCCGGGGTTCACCTCGCGGAACACGCGCAGGATGTCGAGGCCCGACAGCTCGGCGTTGAGGTTGATGTCCGAGATGACCAGGTCGAAGGTCCGTGCCCGCACCAGCGCCAGCGCCGAGTGCGGCTCGTAGGCCGTCTCGATCTCGCGCCCTGGCTGACCGAGCAACTCGGCCATGAACCGGCACGTCTCGCGGTCGTCATCGACTATCAGGATGCGCGCCATAAGACTGTTGGCCGGGGATCACCGGCAACAGCAGGGCTTCAGCCCTGCTCCCCTGGCTTCAGCAGCTAGGAAACGGTGACGGGCGCTGCCGGCAGCACCAGGGTGAAGGTGGACCCCACCCCCACCTCGCTCCGCACCGTCACCGTCCCGCCGTGCGCCGTCACCACCTCCCGGGTGATGCTCAGCCCCAGACCGGACCCGCGCCCGGCCCCCTTCGTCGTCACCCACGGGTCGAAGATCCGCGGCAGCAGGTCGGGGGCGATCCCGGTGCCCGTGTCGCTCACCTCGATCTTGACCCCCTCGGGGGACGGCACGAGCGCGATCGTGAGCACCCCGCCGTTCGGCATCGCGTCGAGCCCGTTGCTCAACAGGTTCAACAGGGCGAGTTCGAGCTGCACCGGGTCGGCAAGCACCGGCGGCACCTCGGGGGCCGAGAGAGCGAGGCGGACGCCCATGGCCGCTGCCTTCGGCCGCGCCACGTCGTGCACCCGCTGCGCCAGCGCTGCCAGGTCGGTCGGCTCGCGCGGTGTCGGCCGCCGTGCGTGGTCGAGCATGGTCCGCACGATCGAGGTGACCTTGGCGATCTGTTCCTGCACGATCTCGAGGCGCTGGGTCACCCGGGCGTCGGGGCCGCTCTCCTCGCGGATCACCTGCACGTAGCCCGAGATCAGGTTGAGCGGCGTCCCGATCTGGTGCGCCACGCTGGCCGCCATGTGGCCCACGGCCGCCAGCTGCTCGGCACGGCCCAGCGCGTCGCGCAGCGACAGCACGCGCTCGTAGCTGCGCACCAGCTCGTCGTTGCGCGCCCGCAGCTCGCTCGTCGCCTCCCGCACCCGCTCCTGCAGCGCGACGTTGAAGTTCTCCATCTCGGCGAGCATCGCGTTCAGGCCCTTGGCCACCGCGCCGATCTCGTCGTCGCGCAGCACGGGCGCGCGCGCGCTCAGCTGCCCCGCGCCCACCTCGTTCATCGTCCGGCGGATCCCCCCGATCGGGCGGTGGATCAGCCGCCGCGTGAGCAGGTCGACCAGCAGCGCCAGCACCACGATCGCGGCGGGCACGAACCACACCAGCACGATCCGCCCCTCGCGCTTCAGCTGCTCGACCGAGTCCTTCGAGTAGGTCACGACCACCGCCCCGAAGGGCCGCTCCTCGCGGCGCGCCGGCACGGCCACCAGCTTGAGCGCGCGGAACGACGAGTACACCGTCTCGCCGCGGCGCGCCGCCGCCTGCGCCAGGCCGAGGACCTCGGGACGCTCCTGCGCGGCAGTGCTCACGAGCACCGCCGCCTCGCCGTCCACGATGCGCACCACCGAGATCGCGCGCAGCGACGGCACGGCCTCGTAGAACTCGCGCAGGCTCTCGGCGAGGGCCCCGTGGTTCAGCGGCTCGGGGCGCACCTCGACGTCGTCGGCCACCGCGACGGCGATCTTGATTGCCGTGTCCTCGAGGCCGGCGCTGATCTCCGACTCGAACACCCGCATCTGCAGGTAGCTGCTGGCCCCGACGACGAGGGCGACGACGAGGGTGACGAGCAGCGCGAGACGGACGCGCAGCGTCCTCAGCGGCTCCAGCAGGCGGCCGGTCCGCGGCCGGGGCCGTGTTGTCGCCGAACCGGAGGAAGGTGGGCCGCTCATCCCGGACTACAGGCCGGCAGCCGACGAGGCCCGCTCGGCGTCGGGGACACCCACGACGACGCTGGCCATCGGCTGCCCCTCCAGGGCGGTGGCGTAGAGGTACTCGACGTTGATGCCGGCGTCGGCGATGAGCCGCGTGATCCGAAGCAGGGCGCCCGGGTCGTTCGAGGTCGCCGTGTAGATGACGTCGCGCTCCTCGACCTGGTAATGGTGCTCGCGGAGGACGGCGGCCGCGTGGACCGGGTTGTCGACGACCAGGCGCACGACAAGGGGGCTCGCCAGGTTCATCGCCACGATGTTGATCCGCTCGTTGGCGATCACCTGGCAGACCCTGGCGAGCATGCCGGGGCTGTTCTGGAGCCGGAGCGTCAGTTCGGTGCGTATGGCCATTGGGGGAGGATACTGCAAGGCGGAACGCGCGGGGTAACGGAGAGGAGAGGAAGAAAAGGCCGGCGCCGTGATCCCATGTTTCGGCGCCGGCCTACCCCTGCGATGCGGAAGCCGCTCCTCAGCACCGGGCGCGTTGTCTCGCCCGCACCGCAAGCTGCAACGTAAGGTTGGAACCAGGGGTCGAGCCCCCGGCCCCTCGTGCACTCTAGACCAGGACCTTGATCACGACCCGGCGGTTCTTCGCACGGCCCGCGCGGGTGTTGTTCGGGGCGATCGGGTTCTCAGACCCGTAGCTGATGACGCTGATCCGGTGCAGCGGGATCTGGTGCTGCGTGTAGAGGTACCGCTTCACAGACTCGGCGCGCTGGAGGCCCAGCTGATGGTTGTACTCCTTCGAGCCGATGCTGTCGGTGTAGCCCTCGACCTCGATGTACGCGCCATTCGGGTTCGCCTTCAGCTGCGAAGCCACCTCGTCGAGGCGTGCCTTCGCCTCCTCGGGAAGCGTCGCCTGGCCGAACTTGAAGTTGCCCTGGTCCTCGCTCAGGGTCACCTCGTAGACGATCCGCTTGACGGCCTTCTCCACCGCCTCGGCCTTGGTCGCCGCGGTGTCGGCCGCCGTCCGCGCCTCGGTCGCCGCCGCGTTGGCGGCCGCCGCGCGCTGATCCACCTGCTGGATCTTCTGCTCGGCCTCGCCGATGCGGGCCTCGTTCTTCCTCGTCCGCTCCTGGGTTTCCTCCAGCGAGCGCGACACCGTCTCCACCTTGTCGTTGACCTCGCCCACGCGGTCGCGGACGAACCCCTTCGTCGCGCACGCCGTGGAGCCCAGGGCCGCGATCGATGCCACCGACATGGCCAGCACGAACTTCCTCATGATCAAACGCCTCCTCGATGAAACCCGGTGAACGACTGCACGGCCGCGGACTCGAGCCGCGCGGCGCTAGTCCTGGGCCTGCCCGGCCATGTACCCGCTGCGCGCCCGGACGATCAGGTTGCCCTTCCGGGTGCGCACCTCCAGCGGGTGCCAGCCCGGCCGGCTGCCCGGCTCGAACGCGATCAGATACTGATGGCGGAGCTCCTCGACGATCTCGCGAGTCGCCGCGCTGGTGTGCGCGGCACTGCTGCTGACGTACAGCTCCCCCCCGGTCCACCGCGCCAGGTCGGCGAGATCGCCGACCGGTACCGGGCGCTCCGACCGCACCGCGCTCGACGCCCCCGCGTGATCCAGCGGTGACACCACGGCGACGATGTAAACCGGAACGTCAATCGAGCTGGCAATGCCCGACACCTCGGCGGGCGTCAGCCGGCTGCCGTTGTCGACACCATCGGTCAGCACGATCACCGCGCGGTGACGTTCGGCCGCTCGGCCACCACCCTGGCGGTGGCCGCCACCGCGTCGTGCAACGACGTCATCCCAAACGGCACCACGCCCCCGAGCGTCGCATGAAGCCCGGCGGGCTCGTCGGCCGTCGCGAACGGCCGCAGTTCGTAGAGTCCCGTGTCGAACGAGAAGATGCCCACCTCGTCGCGGCCCGGGTCGAGCCACGCAAACAGGAACTGCGCGGCCGCGCGGGCCTCCGCGATCTTGTCGGCCACCTGCATGCTGCCGCTGCCGTCCACCAGCACGGCCACGCTGATTGGCGCCTGGTCGGGCCGGAAGTCCCTGATCGCCCGGGGCACACCGCTGTCGAGCAGCTCGAAGTCGCTGCGGCGCAGGTTCTTCACGATCCGGCCCTTGCGATCCCGGACGACGACGTTGACCGTGACGATGTCCACGCCGCTCCGGAAGGTCGCTCCGCTCGACGCAGGCGCTGAGGGCGTCTGGGCGGCCACGGGGGCCGCCAAGCCGATCAGCATCACGCCAAGCAAAACGCGCGCGAGGGGAAGCATCCTGGCCACGGTGGAGGCAACCCGCTTGCCATTCATGCAAGTCATTGATCGATAACGACTTGATTCCGTTTAGCCGAGTCGGGTGAGTGTAACGGACGAGCTACTGTCGTGTAGAAACTACACGAAAATGCGAAAAGAGCGGAGAACCCCATGTAAAGAATGCTCGGCAGGCCGCGGCCGCCCGGAAGGCTCACGGCTCCCGCCCGGGCGCCGTCAGGCCTGCCGCCGACGCTCGGGCCCGCCACGCCGACGTGTGTAGTGACCGCTGCGGACCCACTGGCATAAGCCTTGTTTATCCAACGGGTTAGAAGGTCGAGTTGGCGGCTGAAGTCAGCCGTAGGGCAGACCTAAGATGCTGTCTCGTTGGATATTCAACCGTTCAGACGCCTCCGGTTTCGGCAACATCGCCGTCGTCGCCTTCCTTGCCGTTCAGGCGCTGGACGGCGTGCTCACCTACGTCGGCCTCGCCACGCTCGGCTCGCACATGGAAGGGAACCCGGTCGTGGCCAGCCTGATGCTGGCCTTCGGAACCGGCCCGGGCCTCACCGGCGCCAAGGTGGTGGCCGGTGCGCTCGGCATCGCCCTTCACCTCACCGGCGTTCACCGGCTCGTCGCCGTGCTGACGGCCATCTACCTGGGCGCCGCGATCGTGCCGTGGACGGCGCTGCTGCTGATGGCGGGCTAATCGCTCCCAGAAAAAGAAGGCGAGGTCATCGCCGCCCACGCGGGGTTCGCCCGCGGAAGGACCACCCTGTGGATGTTGAGCAGGTGGCGGGCGCCGATGTTGTCGGTGGTGAGGTTGCGCGCGCTCGGACCGCACGAGAGCGTCAGCGACGGCTGCAGGCAGTTGACGATGCCGCCGATCGCACCCTGTGTCGTCGGCTGGTTGACCAGGATGCGCGACGCGCGCATCTGCGCGAAGTCGGCGACCACCGACTCGTCGCGCGCGTGCACGCCGACCGTGTGGCCCACGCCGCCCCACGCCGTGATGGCCCGGCAGGTTCGCAACGCCTCGGCATAGCTGCGCACCTCGTACCACGCGAGCACCGGTGCCAGGATCTCGGCTGACAGCGGGTGGCCGGGGCCGATCCCACCCGGGGCTCCGATCAACAGCTTCGTCCGCGCCGGCACGCGGAACCCCGCGCGCCGCGCGATCTCGACGGCTGGCTGCCCCACGACGTCGACGCGCATCCTCCGGTGCGAGGCATCGAAGCACACCGGCCCCAGCGCCTCGATTTCGGCGGGCGAGCAGAAGTAGGCCCCGCCGCGCACGAAGGCCTCCCTCAAGGCCGGCGCCTGTGGCGCCTCGACCACCACGGCCTGCTCGCTCGCGCACACCGTGCCGTTGTCGAACGTCTTCGAGAGCAGGATCATCCGGGCCGCCTCGGCGAGATCGGCCGAGCCGTGCACGTAGACGGGAACGTTGCCAGGTCCCACGCCAAGCGTCGGGGTTCCCGTGTGCCGCGCCGTCTCGACGATCGAGCGGGTGCCGGTGGCGACGATCAGGGCCAGCCGCTTGTGGACCATCACCTGGCGGAGGTATTCGGTCTGCGACCGGGAAACCACCTGGATGGCGTCCTCGGGCGCGCCGGCCGCCGCGGCCGCTTCGCTCAGGATCCGGGCTGTTTCCCTGACGCACTTCCGGGCGCCGCGGTGCGGGCTGAAGATGAGGGCGTTGCGCGTCTTGGCACAGATGAGCGCCTTGAAGATCGCGGTGGAGGTCGGGTTGGTCACCGGAACGAGTCCCAGCACGGCCCCCACCGGCTCGGCGAACTCGGTGATGCCCGAGGCCTCGTCCTGCGCGATGACGCCGGCCGTCCGCATGCCGCGCAGCGAGTCGCGCACGATGGTTGCCGCCCACGCGTTCTTCAGGACCTTGTCGGCGAACACCCCCATCTGCGTCTCGTCCACCGCGAGGCGGGCCAGGCGCTCGCGCGCCTCCCACGCCGCGGCGGCCATGGCTTCGACCACCGCGTCGGCCTGCGCCTGGTCGAAGCGCCTCCAGGCCTCGGCTGCTGCTGCCGCGCGCCCGACGATGTCGTCGGCGTACTGCTGGTACGGATCCATGGCCTCAGCCGATCCGCTCGGCGATGGCGTCCAGGAAGGCCTCGCTGTCCACCACTTGCCGGGGCGGGGGTGAAGCCAGCCGCGCCAGGTCGCCCGTCATCACCCCGTCGGCGATCGTCGCGAGCGAGGCCTGCTCGAGGCGGGTCGCGAACGCCGAGAGGTCGGCCAGGCCGTCCAGTTCGCCCCGCTTCCGCAGCGCGCCGGTCCAGGCGAAGATGAGCGCCATCGAGTTGCTGGAGGTCTTCTCGCCCTTCAGGTACTTGTAGTAGTGCTTCTGCACGGTGCCGTGCGCCGCCTCGTATTCGAAGCAGCCGTCGGGCGACACCAGCACCGAGGTCATCATCGCGAGGCTGCCGAACGCCGAGGCGACCATGTCGGACATGACGTCGCCATCGTAGTTCTTGCACGCCCACAGCATCCCGCCCTCGCCCTTCACCACCCGCGCCACCACGTCATCGATGAGCGTGTAGAAGTACTCGATGCCGGCGGCCTTGAACCGGGCGGCGAACTCCTGGGCGAACACCTCCTCGAAGATGCGCCGGAACGACGCGTCGTAGGTCTTCGAGATGGTGTCCTTGGTGGCGAACCAGACGTCCACCCTCTCGTCGAGGGCGTAGGTGAAGCACGAGCGGGCGAAGCTCCTGATCGAGGCCTCGGTGTTGTGGATGCCCTGGAGGATGCCCGGCCCGCAGAATTCGTGGATCACCACCCGCTTCTCGGTCCCATCCTCCCCGGTGAACACCAGCTCGCCCTTGCCCCGCCCGGGCACCGCGATCTCGGCGTTCTTGTACACGTCCCCGTACGCGTGGCGCCCGACGATGATCGGCTTCTTCCAGCTGACGACGCCCGGCTTGATGTTGGGGACGAGGATGGGCTTGCGGAAGACGGTGCCGTCGAGCGCCGCTCGGATCGTGGCGTTCGGGCTCTTCCACTGCTTCTTCAGCTTGTACTCCGACATCCGGTCTTCGTTCGGCGTGATGGTGGCGCACTTCACCGCCACGCCGAGCCGGCGCGTCGCCTCGGCCGCCTCGTGGGTGACCTTGTCGTCGGTCCTGTCGCGATGCTCGAGGCCGAGGTCGTAGTACTCGGTCTTCAGCTCGACGTGCGGCTCGATCAGCTTCGTCTTGACCCAGGCCCACAGGATCCGGGTCATCTCGTCGCCGTCCATCTCGACGAGCGGCGTCTTCATGGGAATTCTGGACATAGGAAGGCTCACGGCTCAGGGCTCATGGCTCGAGGCCACGAGGCAGCTCAGGGTCGCCCCGCCCGTTCGGGCCCGAGATGTAGCGGGATGGAAGGGAGAGTGCGCGATCCGTCTCCGCACTCTCCGTTCTTCTGTACGCCGTCCGTCAGAGCCCGTACTTCTCGATGATCCCCTTTTTGTCCAGCCCGAGGATCCCGTACTTCGCGCCGACGCGCTTGAAGGCCTCGAGGGCCTCGGCCAGCATCGGGATGTCGTGATCGGCCGAGAGCTGCGTCCGGATGCGCGCCTGCCCGGCGGCCACCACCGGGAAGAAGAAGCCGATGACGTAGATCCCTTCGGCGTAGAGGTCGCGGGCGATGTCCTGGCTCAGCTTCGCGTTGAACAGCATGATCGGGACGATCGGGCTCTCGCCGTCCTTGATGACGAACCCCGCCTCCTTCAGGCCCTTCCGCCAGAACGCCGTGTTCGCCTCGAGCTTGTCGCGCCGCTCGGTGCTGGTGCTCAGGATCTCGAGCACCTTCAGCGCGGCGTAGACGATGGGAGGCGGGACGGCGTTGCTGAACAGGTACGGCCGCGCCTTCTGCCGGCACAAGTCCACGATCTCCTGCCGGCCCGACACGCAGCCGCCGCTCGCGCCACCGAGCGCCTTGCCGAGCGTGGTGGTGATGATGTCGATCTTCCCCTGCACGCCGAAGTGCTCGGGCGTCCCCCGCCCGGTCCTGCCCATGAAACCGCTGGCGTGGCTGTCGTCGACGAACACCATCGCCTGGTAGCGCTCGGCCAGTTCCACGATCTGGTCGAGGGGCGCCAGGTCGCCGTCCATGCTGAACACGCCGTCGGTGATGATCATCCGCGCGCGCTTGTCCTGGTGCTCCTGGAGCTTCTGCTCCAGGTGCTTCATGTCCGCGTGCTTGTAGGTGTCCTGCATCGCCTTGCACAGCCGCATCCCGTCCACGATGCTCGCGTGCACGAGGCGATCGGCGATCATCACGTCCCGGTCGGTCAGCACCGCCTCGAAGACGCCGCCGTTGGCGTCCATGCAGCTCGGGAACAGGATCGTGTCCTCGGTGCCGAGGAAGGCGGTCAACTGCGTTTCCAGTTCGCGATGGATGTCCTGGGTGCCGCAGATGAAGCGGACGCTCGACATGCCGTACCCGCGCTCGTCGAGGCCCCGGTGCGCGGCGGCGACCACCTCGGGATGGCTCGACAGCCCGAGGTAGTTGTTGGCGCACAGGTTGACCACCCGCTTCAGCCCGGCGCCGGCCGGGAACTCGACGTCGATGCCGGCGGCCTGCGGCGAGTGGATGTAGCGCTCTTCCTTGTAGATGCCCTTCTCGCGGATGCCCTGCAGCTCGGCGCGATAGGCCTCTCTCAGCGCGGCCGGGTACGCCATCTCACGCCCCCTTCTCGCCCTGGTGGCGCTTCACCAGCTCGACGATGCTGGCGACGGTGTTGAACGCCTCGGGCGTCGCCTGGTCGTCGGGAATGGCAATGCCGTACTTCTTCTCGAGGAACCGCTTCAGGCTCACCATGCTGAAGCTGTCCACGATGCCGCTCGAGATGAGCGGCGTGTTCTCGTCGAGGCCGATCTCCTCGGCCTCGTCTTCGTCGAGGTACTCGTTCTTCACGTATTCGAGGATGATGTCCTTCATGGTGGCTCCCACCCGTTGGCGTGCCCGGCAGAAGGCAGGCAGCTGGCTGCCGGCAGCCGGGTCACGCGTGTCGAACCTGCCGGATCGCCCACCCCGCGGCCCCCTGCTCCCGCTCCGCAGGGCCCAGACCCTGCGCTGCGACCCGCCGCTACTGTTCGAGCACCACCGTGGCCGCGGCCAGCTCGCGCCTCACGGTGATCGCGACGTGAACATGGCGTACGTGCAGACGGTCGGCCGCCTCGCGCACCTGCCGGCGCAGCTCCATCCCGAAGGTCCCCGGCCCCTCGCCCGGCATCAGCTCGATGTCCTTCCACGACATGCCGCCCACCAGGCCGGTCCCGAGGGCCTTCAGCACCGCCTCGCGCGCGGCGAAGCAGGCCGCCAGGTGCTCCCACGGGCGCCGCCGCCGTCGGCACCATCCGATCTCGGCCGGGGAAAACAGGCTCTCGAGGAAGTGGTCGCCGTAGCGATCGGCGACCCGGCGGAACCGGCCGACATCCACCAGGTCGGTGCCCAGGCCGACGATCATGAGCGTCTAGCATACACCGGAGTATCATTTGCCACTGACGAGGGCCAAATCCCGGTCCATCCTCCATCCGGGCTGACGCCTGGGGTTGGATGTGAGAAAGTGACAGACTCGGGATCTGACCCAGGAACGGCATGGCCAGGAAGCACCATCCCCCCGGACGCGCGCGCCGTTTCATCGACACCTACACCAGCGGTCTGACCGGCGAGGAACTGCGCCGTCTCTTCACGCGGGACGCGCCGCAGGCCTACCGCTACTTCTCGCGGGGGATGGACGAGAAGGCGGTTGCCGCGCTGCCGGTCCACAAGCAGCTCGCGCTGCGCGCCCGCCTGTTCTTCTAGGCCTTCACGCTGAACCTGTCGCCGGCCCGGCGCGCCATCTACGGCGCCGGGCTGCTGCTCGCTCTCCTCGGCTTCCTGCAGCTGTTCCGGGGGATCGGCTTCCTGCCGCTCCCCTTCCCCTCCCCGCCGGGAGGCGGACTGCGGGTCGTCGTCCCGGCCCCCGACTTCGCCGACGGCGCGCTGACCCTGTTCATCGCCTTCGTCCTGATCAACCTCATCATCCTGCTCGAGGTGGCCGACCGCCTCTCGCTGAAGAACGACCTGGAGGTGGCGCGCAGCATCCAGTCGGCGATGCTGCCCCAGGCAACCTACAGCGATCCGTGCCTCGAGGCGTTCGGTCTCACGCGGCCTGCCAACACGGTCGGCGGCGACTTCTACGACGTGCTGCCGCGGCCGGACGGCCGCCTGGTAGTGGCCCTGGGCGACGTGGCCGGCAAGGGCAGCCCGGCGGCCCTGCTGATGGCGCTGCTGCTCGCGATTTTCCGCACCTTGCTCGACGAGGGGCTCGAGGGAGCCGACCTGGTGCGACGCCTCAACGCGCAGGTCTGCCGGCACGCGCCCGGGTCGCGGTTCATCACCCTCTTCGTGGCCGCCTGCGACCCCTGCACCGGCCGCCTGGTCTACGTCAACGCCGGCCACATGCCCGCCCTCGTCCACCGCAACTCGGGCGAGGTCGAGCGGCTGACCGAGGGGGACATCGCCCTCGGGATGTTCGAGCACTCGTCGTATTCCGCGCACGAAACCTGGCTCCAACCCGGCGAATCTGTCGTCTTATACAGTGACGGCGTCACCGAGGCAGAGAACCACCAGGGCCGGCCGTTCGAGGAAAGCGGACTCATCAAGGTCATCCGGGCCCACTCCGCCGCCGGCCCTCGCGAGCTGGCGCACGCGGTGGTGCGCCTGGTCGAGGAGCACGCGCAGGAAACCTGGCTGGCCGACGACGTGACGCTGCTGGTGCTGAGAAGAAAGGCGTAAGTTGCTCAAAAAGCTCACGCTTGTCTCCGCGGCGCTCGTGGTGACGCTCTGGCAGTCCCTTCCCGCCCACCCGCGCGAGGACCGGGACGGGGTGGCAGCGCTGCTGGCGCGCCTCGAAGAAGTGCTGCGGGCAGGGCAGCCCGCGCAGTACCTCTCGCTGCTCTCCAACACCGCCGACCGCCAGCGGGCGCGGCTCTTCGCCGAGGGGAACGTCGCGGGCCCGAACTCCCGGGTGGTCGTTCGCGAGCGCGACCGGGAGGCGCTGGTCGGCACGCTGCCGGGAGACGGGTACCAACTCAACGTCGAGGTGCTGGTGGAGAACGGCAACCGGGCCCGCCTGTCCACCTGGCGGCTCGACGTGCGCCGGCGGGGCGGCGACGCCGACGAGTGGGGCATCGTCAACCAGCAGCAGCTGACCACGGTCTACGGGCTCTACCGGCTCGCGTTGAACCCCGCGAGGCAGTACGCCGTGCGCCACCTCGTAATCGAAGACGAGGATCTCCGGCTGACGCTGGCCGAAGGGACGGCATTCGTGGCCGAGGTTGCGGAAGAGGGGTCGGCCACCGCCCTCGTGCTGCTCGGGCGCGGCGAGATGACCTTCGCGCCGCCGGCACCGACCGAGCGGGCCCAGCTGCGCCTCTTCGCGAACGCCGAGACCCTGCAGACCCCCTTCGAGGCCGCATTTGTCCGGCTGAACCCGAGCAGCCTGCGAATCTTCCTCGACCCGGACGCGCTGACGCCCGTGCCGGTGGACCCGCGCGAGCTCAGGCGGGCCGAAGAGATCTTCCGGCAGGATATCGGCAGCTCGTTCGGGCTCGACCTCGGCGACCTCAGCTCGGATTCCTGGTCGCTGATGCCGGGGTTCGGCGACCTGCTGGCCGAGGTGCGCACCCGCCGCTTCGACACGCTGACCTACGCCCGCTCGCCCGGCGAGGTCGAGGACGTCTCGCTGTTCGACCGGCGGAACCGGCGCAACATCTCGGTCTACAGCTCGAGGGGGAACGCGGCGCGGTACGGCCGTTCGTACAACGAGGACGACCGCGCCGAGTACGGGGTGCTCGAGTACGACATCGAGGCCAGCTTCAACCCGGCGCGCAACTGGATCGAGGGACGGACGGTGCTCTCGATCGAGGTGAAGGCCGACTCGCTGAACTCGCTGTCGTTCCGGCTGGCCGATTCGCTGGAGGTACGGTCGGTCACCTCGCTCGAGTTCGGGCGGATGCTGGCCCTGCGCGTCCGCAACCAGGACGGCATCGTCGTCAACCTGCCCTCCACCATCACGCGCGGCTACCAGATGATGATCGCGATCGAGTACGCGGGCACACTGCCGCCGCAGCCGATCGACCGCGAGGCGCTGGCAGTCGATCCGCAGATCGTGCCGGTCCAGCAGGTGGAGGAGTTCGAGCGGATCCCGGCCGAGGAGAGCTTCCTCTACAGCAACCGCAGCTACTGGTACCCGCAGCCCTCGAGTCCCAATTACGCCACGGCCCGCCTCCGGCTGACGACGCCGGTCGCCTACGGGGTGGCGGCCAGCGGCGAACTGGTGACCATCGTCTCGCCCCCGCCGCAAAAAGGGATGCAGGCGACTCACCAGTTCCACTACCTGGTGCATCAGCCCGGGCGCTATTTCTCGTGCCTCATCACGCCGCTGCGCGAGGTGAAGCGCGAGCGGATCGACCTCGGCGAGGCGGTGGCACCGTTCCGGGCGCTGAGGGGCCCCGGCGTCTACTACGACTCGGTGCTGATGTCGGTGCGCACGCAGCCCCGGCTCCAGCGGCGCGGCCGCGACCTCGCCCGGACGACCGAGGACATCCTGAAGTTCTACACGTCGCTGGTCGGCGAGGCGCCGTATTCGGCGCTGACGCTCGCGGTGGTGGAGCGCGGCCTTCCCGGGGGGCACAGCCCGCCCTACCTGGCGGTGCTCTCGCAGCCCTCGGTCTCGTCCAGGCTGGTCTACCGCGACGACCCGGCGTCGTTTTCCGACTTCCCCGAGTTCTTCCTCGCCCACGAGCTGGCGCACCAGTGGTGGGGGCAGGGGGTCGGCTGGAAGAACTACCACGAGCAGTGGATCAGCGAGGGGTTCGCGCAGTACTTCACCGCCCTGTACGCGCGGAAGGCACGCGGCGACGGGGTCTTCCGCAGCATGATGCGCCGGATGGTTCGCTTCGGCATCGACCAGTCGGCCGCGGGGCCCATCTGGCTCGGCTACCGCGTGGGGCACATCCGCAACGACAGCCGGGCGTTCCGCGCGGTGGTCTACAACAAGAGCGCGGCCGTGCTGCACCAGCTGCGCGGGATCGTCGGCGACGAGGTGTTCTTCCGGGGCATCCGGCGGTTTTTCGAGGCCTGCAAGTACAAGAAGGCCGGGACCGAGGAGTTCCGGGCCGCGATGGAGGCCGAGGCCGGCAGGCCGCTCGAGCGCTTCTTCGAGAGGTGGATCTACGGCGACACGCTGCCGCAGGTGCAGGTGAGCTGGCGCGAGGAGGCGGCCGCAGGCGGCAGGCCCGAGGCGGTCGTGCGCGTGGAACAGGTCGGCGAGGAGCTGTTCGAGTTCCCCCTCCAGGTGAGCGTCGTCTACACCGACCGCGCGGTTGCGAACACGACCGTGAAGGTGGCCGACCGGGTGACCGAAACGCGCATCCCGCTGGCGGGGGCCGTGCGCACCATCGAGGCCAACCGCGACGGGATGGCGCTGGTGCTGGTCAAGTAGGGGCGACCCTGGCCTGCCCGCTGCAGCCTCGGGAGGCGAAGGCGGGTGGTCGCCCCGTACGGGCGCCCTGTCCGCGGTCGGCTGTTCACTGCCCGCTGTCTGTTATCATTCCCCTCATATGGACACCGTCACGCTGACGATTGACGGCCGTTCGATCACGGTCGCGAAGGGGACGACTGTCCTCCAGGCCGCCATCGAGCACGGGATCCAGATTCCCTACTACTGCTACCACCCGGCCCTCGGCATCGATGGATCGTGCCGCGTGTGCCTCGTGAAGATCGAGAAGATGCCGAAGCTGCAGACCGCGTGCTCGACGCTCTGCGCCGACGGCATGGTGGTCGACACGCAATCGCCCGAGGTGGTCGAGGCTCGCGCCGGCGTGTTCGAGTTCCTGCTGATCAACCACCCGCTCGACTGCCCGGTCTGCGACAAGGGCGGCGAATGCCCGCTCCAGGACTACTCCTACACCTTCGGGCCGGACGCGAGCCGGATGGACTTCCCGCGCCGCACCTTCGACGGCGAAGGAGCGGGGGCCGACGTGGACTTCGGCCCCACGCTGCTCATCAACCGGAACCGCTGCATCCTCTGCTCGCGCTGCGTCCGGTTCATGCGCGACATCGACGGCGACCCGCAGATTGGCATCGAGGACCGCGGCAACGGCAGCCACATCGTGACGTTCCAGGACAAGGGGGTGCACTCGATCCTCAGCGGGAACCTGATGGACGTCTGCCCGGTCGGCGCGCTGCTGGCGCGCGACTACCGGTTCAAGTCGCGCCCCTGGGACAACCCGATCGCCGTGGACACCGTGTGCACGTTGTGCGCGAAGGGCTGCAGCATCACCGCGTGGCTGAGGGCCAAGCCGGAGTGGGCCAAGGGGCCGCGCCTGGCGCGCGTCACCCCGCGCTACAACCCGCAGGTGAACGACTACTGGATGTGCGACATCGGCCGGTTCGAGTACCACTTCACCGAGTCGGACCGGCGGCTGCGGCGGCCGCTCCGGCGAACGGATGACGGTGTGCTGCAGCCCGAGGGATGGAGGGGAGTCCTGGCGAGGCTGCGCGAGGAGTTCGAGGCGGCAGACACCCCCGGCGAGCGGCGGACGATCGCCTTCCTCGCCTCCGCGCATGCCTCGATCGAGGAACTGGTGGTGCTCGGCCAGATCGCGCGCGCACTCAACGGCGAGGGCGCCGAGCGGCAGGTTGGCGTCAGCTGGCGCGTCAGCGAGAAGCCCCAGCCAGCCGGAACGAAGTTCAAGGTGCCCCGCGTGGACGCCCCGAACGTCGCCGGCGCGATCGACCTCGGCGTGGGCGCCCCGCCGCTCGAAGACGGCGGCCCCGATCTCTCCGCCCTGAAGGCGCAGGTGGAGGCGGGACGGGTGGACGTGCTCTACGTCCTCGACCCTGGGCCCGCCGGCTCGATCGGCGACCTGTCGTGGGTCATCGAGGCGCGCGCGCAGGGGCGCATCAGGCTGCTGGTGGTGCAGGGCGTCCTGATGACCGACCTGGCTGCCGCCGCCGACCTTGTCCTGCCCGGGGCGACCTACCTCGAAAAGGACGCGTGCTACACCAACGAGCAGGGGATCGTCCAGGCAGCCTCGCGCGCCATCGCCCCGCCCGGCGACGCGATGGAGGACTGGCAGATCCTGGTCAACGTGGGAGCGGCGCTCGGCGCCGGCGTCGCTTGGGCCAGCACGGCGGAAATCCGTGCCGATGTGGCGGCCGCGATGCCCGACCGGCCCGGGTACGCGGACCTGCCGCGCCTGGCGTTCGCGAAACCCGCGATCGCGCGCACCTGGCTGCAGACGTCGAACCCTTCCGAGCGCTGGAAGTGGGACGCGCTGTTCAAGGACCTGCCGCCGGTGAAGTTCAAGGGTAAGGCGGAGACCTCGCCACGGCGGGATCTGGACGATTAATGGAGTCTCTCACCTCGCTCCTCCAGTCGGTGTCCCTCGAGCAGCTTTCGCTGCTCTCGATGCTGGTGGCGTTCGCCGCCGGCGTCCTGTCGTTCATCTCGCCGTGCGTGCTGCCGCTCATCCCGGGCTACATCTCGTTCATCTCGGGCGCGTCGCTCGAGCAGATGCGCGGGCGCCCGGCGACCGTTGCGGCCGAGGCCGGCGCGGCGGTGACGACAGCGCCGGTGCCGGAGACCGGCCGGCGGATCCTGTTCACCTCGCTGGCCTTCGTCGCCGGGTTCTCGCTCGTCTTCGTGGCCTTCGGGGCCACCGCGAGCGCCATCGGCCAGCTGCTTGGCTCCCACAAGGGAAAGATTGCCTACGTCGCCGGCGCGCTGCTGATCGTGCTCGGCCTGCACATGGCGGGGGTCTTCCGCATCGGCTTCCTCGACTACGAGAAGCGGGCACGCACTTCGAAGCGGCCAACCGGGCTGCTGGGGGCGGGGCTGGTGGGCGTTGCCTTCGCCTTCGGCTGGACGCCCTGCATCGGCCCGATCCTCGGGGGCATCCTGACGATCGCCGGCACCCAGGAGAGCGTCGCCCAGGGAGTGCTGCTGCTTGGCGCCTACTCGCTCGGCCTCGGCGTGCCGTTCCTGCTGACGGCCGTCGCGATCGATCGGTTCTTCGCCGCCTTCGCCCGGATCCGCCGCCACTACCGCGCGATCGAGATGGTCTCGGGTGCCCTGCTGATCGGCATCGGCCTGCTCATGCTGTTCGGCCGCATGACCGCCATCACGAACGCGCTGACACCCTACTTGCCGACCTTTTGATGCACTGATACAGTCTGCCCAATGAAGAGCTGGGCCCTGAGGGTGCTGGCCGTCCTCCTGGCCATTCTCGCGCTCGCCGCCGGGGGGTACCTCGCCTTCGAAGCCGAAGGGCAGGCCGGCGAGGCGCGTGCGGCCCAGCGCACGCTCGATGACGAGGGCGCCCGGCTGCAGGCCGTTATCGCCGACCTGCGCGCCGCCCTGCCCGGCTATGTCGCCTCGGGGCAGGACCCCGCCTACTGGGCCCGCCGCGTGGCCACGCTCATCGACGATCTCGACGCCCGTCTGAAGCGGCTCGAGGGTCCCGGCACCGACACGGCCACTTCACAGGAAATCGCAACTGCCCAGGAAGCTGCTGTTACGCTGCGGCAGTACGACGACCGGATTCGGTCTCTCGTCGGCGCGGACCGCCGCGTCGAGGCGTCGCGGCTCATCTTCTCCGACGTCAGCTCGCTGGTGGTGGCCGCCTCGGTCGCGCTCTCGCAGGCCGTGACGCTGCAGCGGACCGCTGCCGACGCCGCGCTGGCCCGCGCCCGGCAGCAGCAGATCTACGCCTTGGCCGGGGCTGCGGCGCTCGCGCTCGTCGTGCTGCTGCTCCTGCTCCCGCTGCCCGCCCGGGGGGCCGCCGTGCCCTCGCCTGCCTCCGACGAGGCGGTCGCGCAGCCGGGCCTGTTCGGTGGACCGCTTGGGCTCGATTCACTAGGGCACAGCGGGTTCGATCTCGACCTCGATGGGGCCTCCCCCGCACCTGCCGCCCCTGCCGCTCCCCTCGACGGCCCCGCGCCCGATGCTCCGGGCTCCCCGGCCCCGGAGGAAACGCTTCCTTCCGCCATTCCAGCCGTACCGACGGCGCCGGATGCGCCGGCCGGACATGCGCAGCATCCGGTTCCCCCTGATGCCCTGACGAAGCCGATCGCAGAGCTCACGGAGGTCGCGCGGCTGTGCACCGACCTGGCGCAGGTGGCCGACACCGACCAACTCCGGCAGCTGCTGGGCCGTACCGCCGCTCTCCTTCACGCCCGCGGCATCGTCGTCTGGCTTGGAGGGCTGAACGCGCAGAGCCTGCGGCCCGCCTTCAGTCTCGGCTACTCGCAGCAGACGCTCGGGCGGATGCAGGCCATCGGCACCGATGAAGAAAACGCGGTGACCGCCGCCTACCGGACGGGGCGTCTGCAGGCGGTGGCCGCCGGGGAGCATGGCGCCGCCGCCCTGGTGGCGCCGCTGATGGCGCCGGCAGGCTGCATCGGCGCGATGGCGGTGGAGGTGGGGCCCGACACCGAGGAAGACCCCGACGTGCGCGCCGTGGCGCAGCTCGTGGCGGCGCAGCTGGCCACGTTGATGCCGACCGAGCCGCAGTAGACCGATTCCGGCCGGCGCGAACGGGACCGCACTATCCCCCAGGAGTATCCAGAAACGGGGCGACGATGAGTCGATCGCCCCGCTTCTGCTCGTAGACGTTTGAGCCTCCACGCGAGCCGGCCCCACGCCAGAGAGGCGGCGGCGCCGACAGGACCCAAACCCGGTCGCGGTTGCGGGCTTACACCGTCCAGGTGTGCCGGATGCGGCTCGCCCCTTCGAGCCTGACCTTCAGCGTCTGCGCCTTCCGGTCACGGACGATGCCGATTTCGACCTCCGCGTCATTGTCGGCGGCGCGGACGGCGCGCACGAGGTCTCCCGTCGTTTCGATCTTCTTGCCCGCGACGGTGGTGATGACGTCGCCCGCCTTGATGCCCGCGCGCGCGGCCGCCGAGTCGGGGCTGACGCTCGTCACCAGGACGCCCGCTTCCGCGCCGAAGTGCTCGCGCAGCTGGTCGCCCATCTCCTGGACGGTGACGCCCAGCCTGCCGGCGCCCGGGGACCACTCGAACATCGGCCCCCGCGGCTCAATGCGGAAGTCGAAGCGCCGGCCGGGCTGCGGGGTCTCCCAGCGGAACTCGGGGACCTCCCAGCGGAACTCGCGCAAGCCGCGCAGTCCCTCCCGAACGCCTCGCCCGATCTCGCCCCGCAGCTTCTCGCTGTCGAGCCCGATCACGTCGGGCCACTCGCGCTCTTCGAGCGTGGCCGACAGCTCCACCCGTTTGCCGTCGCGCATCACGACGACCTTCGCCGGCCGCCCCACCGGCGTCTCGGACACGAGGCGCTGCAGCTGGCGCACGCCGCGCACCCGTTCGCCGTCGAACTCGACGATTACGTCGCCCGACTTCAGGCCGGCTTTCGCCGCCGGGCTGTCCTCGTCCACCTCGTTCACGAGCGCGCCGCCCGTTCCCTGCTGCTTGTCGCCCGTCACCTCCTTGAGGGTGACGCCGAGCCGCGGTCCGGGACCGATGGCGGCAAAGACGCGCGTGCCGGGGCCGAACCGCTCGATGATCCGGACCTTGCGGTCCTTCTCCGGCGCCGCCTTCTCCTTGTCCTTGGTCGCGGACTGAACCGCCGCGCCCGCCGTCAGCCCGGTTGCCGCCACGATCGCGACGATGACTGTCGTCCTGCCGATCCAACCCATGAACTGCCTCCCGTTCTGTCAGTTCAGACGAGGGAGGCGGGTTGTTGGCCGGTCCGCCCGCCTTCGCTTGCCTCCGGCTGGCTCTTCTCCTCGGCAAGCTACGGCGCGCCAATCCTTGAGCCGTGAGCCGTGAGCCGTGAGCCGTGCCTGAGCCTTGAGCCGTGAGCCCTGAGCCCCCTGGAGATGTCAGTGTGCGTCCTGCCCGGCTGTCACCGGCGCCGAGCACGGCCCGGAAGGGCCGTTTTCCCTCGGCGAATTGCGCGCCCGATGCCGGCACGAGCTTTGATTCCCCTCAGGGCAGCGCGCGGGGCCGGCGGGATCGTTCACCGGCAGGCGTCGGCACGCCAATCCCGCGTCGGGTTCGGTCCCGCGCGCCCGTGGCCTCGCCCCGTTCACCGGAGGCTGACATGCGACACCTGACCACTCGCGTTCTCGCTGCTGCCGTGCTGCTTTTTGTTGCTGCGGCAGGCTGCGCACTTGCCGTCCGCCGGCCGAGCATTGCGGAGCTGCACTACAACAGCGGCCGGTACTACGACAAGCGGGTCGCGATCGAGGGCGAGGTGACCAGCGCGTGGGGCCTGCCGCTGGTGCCGTTGTCGATGTACAAGGTGAGTGACGGGACCGGCGAGGTGACGGTGCTCTCGCAGGGGTCGCGCATCCCGTCGCGGGGCGCGCGCGTGCGGGTCACCGGCAGGGTGAGCGAGCTGGCCGTGCTCGGCGGCCGTCCGCTCGGCCTCCACATCCGCGAGCACGACGTCGATTTCAGGCGCTGGTGAACGCCCCCAGCCCCCAGCCCCTAGCCCCCGGCTGGTTGCAAGAAAGAAGCCTGCAATGCAAAAGGGAAAATGGAGAATGAAAAACGGCGTGTTTCTACATTTTCCCTTTGGCATTCTGCATTTCAGGCCGCGTCTTTCAGCGCTGCTAGCCCCTTGCCCCTACGTGATCCTGATCGCCACCGCCGTCATGTCGTCGTTGGGCGTCTCGTCGCCCCTGTAGTCCTGCACCGCGGCGAAGATCGCGTCCACGATCTCCTGCGCCGTTGCTCTCCCCGCCGCCTGCACCGTCTGCAGCAGCCGCGCCGAGCCGAACTCGCGCCCCTCGGCATCCATCGCCTCGAAGACGCCGTCGGTGCAGAACACGAACAGGTCGCCGGCCTTCAGGTCGAAGGTCACCTCGTCGTAGGTGGAGCCCGGGAAGGCGCCGAGCGGGATCCCTGCCACTTCCACCGCGTGGCACCCGTCGGCGGCGCACCGGAGGGGGTAGGGCAGGCCGGAGTTGGCGATCGCGACGCGCCGCCGCTTCATGTCGAAGACGGCGTAGCAGAGCGTGCAGTAGTACTCCTCCAGGTGGCGCTCGTGGAGGATCGTGTTGACCGACGAGAGGACGCCGGCGGCGACGAACCCCTGGGCGTCGAAGCGGCGGCGAAAGGTGCGCGAGCGGATCAACTCGCCGGCAAAGGCGCTGTACAGCGCCGCCGGCACCCTTTTGCCCGACACGTCGCCGACCGCGACGATCAGCGTGTGGCCGTCGGGCGCGAGGAAGTCGTAGAGGTCGCCGCCCAGTTCGCGGGCGGGCTCGAAGCGGGCGGCGGCATCGACACCTTTCAGGCGGCGCGGGAGCCCCTGCGGCAGCAGCGCCATCTGGACGCGCTGGGCGAAGCGCAGCTCGTTCTCGAGCCGCTCCTCGTTGGCGCGCACCGTCTCGTACAGCCGCGCGTTCTCGATGGCGACCGCCGCCTGGCTGGCGAGCAGCGTCATCACCTCGACGTGGCTCTTGCCGAAGGCGTCCAGCTCGGGGCTCTCGATGTCGAACACGCCGATGCAGCGGTCCTTCACGAGCAGCGGAATCACCAGCTCGGACCGCACGTCGTCGAGCACCTTGACGTAGCGGCTGTCGAGGGTGACGTCGGGCACGAGCACCGTCTGCTTGTGCAGCGCGGCGTACCCCACCAGGCCCTCGCCGAGCCGCACCGGCGGCACCGTCGTCTGCTCGCCGTACTTGAGGGCGAGCTTCATCTCCAGCTCGCCGGTCTCCTCGTTGAGCAGGAGGATCCCGAAGGTGCGGTAGTCGATCACCCGCTTGACCAGCTGCGCCAGCCGGGTGAGCAGCTCGTCGAAATCGAGGATCGACGACACTTCGCGGCCGATCTCGGCGAGCGTCTCGAGCATCTCGTTGTACTCGCGCTCGCGCTCGAACAGCCGCGCGTTCTCGATGCCGGTCGCGACCGTGGCGGCGAACTGGCGGAGGATCTTCTCGTCCAGCTCGGTGAACTGGCCCGGGTTCGGGCTCATCACGTTCAGCGCCCCGATCACCTTCCCCTTGCGCCGCAGCGGCACGACGAGCTCTGACCGGGTGCCCGGCACGATCTCGGTGTAGCGCGGATCCTTCGTCACGTCGTCCACGAGGATCGGGCGCTCGTCGCGGACCGCGGTTCCGATGATTCCCTCGCCGATCTTGAGACGAAGCCCCTTGACCGCCTCGGGCGGGTAGCCGACGGCGTACGCGATGAAGAGGTCGCCGCGCTTCTCGTCGATGAGATACACCGCGAACGCCTGGTAGTCGGTCAGGCGGCTGATGAGCTGGGGGATGTGCTGGAGCAGCTCGTCGAGGTCGAGGACGGAGGTCACCTGCCGACCGAGGTCGAACAGCGTCGTGAGGAGCTGCTGGTCGGTGGGCCGATGGCACTCGCGGGGATGGCCGGCCGGGTCCGGCGACAATGGATGCGTCACCTGAGGCGGATTATACTTGCACGGTCATGGATCTGTCGCTTCCCCTCGACCACCCGGCAATCGAGCGCATCCTGCCGCATCGTTTCCCTTTCCTCCTCGTGGACCGGATCACCGAGTTCGAGCCCGACAAGCGGGTCGTCGGGGTGAAGAACGTCTCCCGGGACGATCACCTGCTGATCGAGGAGCCCGGGGGCGAGGCCATCCTCCCGCCCACCGTCCTGACCGAGGCCGTGGCCCAGGTCGGCGCGATCCTCATCCTGGCCAAGCCCGAGAACCGCGAGAAGCTCATCTTCTTCATGGGGATGGAGAGCGTCCGCTACAAGCGGCCCGTGCGGGCAGGCGACGTGGTGGTGGTCGAGGCCAGCGTCCGCCGGCTTCGAAGCCGGATGGGGCTGCTCAAGGGTGTCGCGAAGGTGAACGGCCAGGTGTGCATCGTCGGCACCATGACGTTTGCGCTCGGCGACTCGAGCAAGGACAAGTCGTAATCCGGCTCCACCGCGCGAGCCCTTCTTCTGTCGTGCTGGCACCGCTGTTGCAGCCGAGCCGTTGCGTGTGTTGAGTGGGTCAACCTCGTAACAGCCGGGCCCCCGCAGGGCATGCCCGGCAGGAGAATGCGGCATGCTCGAAACCATCGCGATCATCCTGATCGTCTTGTGGCTGCTGGGAATGGTCAGCGGCTACACGATGGGCAACTTCATCTACATCCTGCTGGTCATCGCCATCGTGCTGTTCCTGGTGCGGCTGGTCAGCGGGCGGCGGGTGGTCTGAGGGCTCCCCTCCACAGCACCCGTTCGAGCCGGCCGTGCCAGGCCGTGAACTCGCCGTCGGAACTTTCGTCGCCGATGGCCTGCCGCGCCATGTTGATCTTGGCGTCGAGGTCGTCGGCGAACGAAAGGATGAACGCCTCGATTGTCATCGGCACGACCGGCGAACCGAACTCGAGGCAGCCGTGGTGGGAGAGAACGAGGTGCTCCAGCTCGGTGAGCAGAGCGGGCGGGAAGCCGTCGATCGCTGACGCGGCTTCCCGCACCAGCCTGGCGCCAATCGCGATGTGCCCCACCAGCCGCCCCTCGCGCGAGTAGCTGGTCGCGGGCCCGTAATCCAGCTCGTACAGCTTGCCGATGTCGTGCAACAGGGCGCCGGCGACGGCGACGTCGCGGTTGGCTCCATAGATCGTTGCAAGCGACGACACGACCTCCGCGATCTTGAGCACGTGCTCGAGGAAACCGCCCCGGTAGGCGTGATGCAGCGTCTGCGCCGCGGGCCAGGTGCGCAGCCGCTCCTCGTTCTCGCAGACGATCTTCTCGAGCAGCGCCCTGATCCAGCCGTCGCTGACACCACGGACGACCGCCTGCAGCTCGGCCCACATCTCGTCGAGCGGGCGCGCCGCCGACAGGACGCAGTCCTCCTCGCGGAAGCCGTCCTTCCGGTCCTGATCGGGGTGCACCCGGCGAATGTTCTCGACGATCAGCTGGAGGCGATCGTTGTAGAGGTTGCCGCGCGCCCTCACCTTGACGAACTCGCCGGCGTCGAACTCCCCCTTCAGCCGCTCCACGTCGTCGAAGATCTTCGCGGCGATGCGGCCGGTCGCGTCCTGCAGGGCCAGCGAGACGAAGTCGCCCGCACGCCCCTGCCGGACGTCCTTCTGGACGCAGAGGAAGAAGCCGACGCCCGACGACTCGGCGGTAAGCTGCTTGATCCGGGGAAGGGTCGCCATCATGAACGAGAGGCTACCACGGTAGTCCACGAAGTCACGAAGTCACGAGGTCACGAGGTCGCGAAGTCGCGAAGTCGTGAGGTCGCGAGGTCGAGTGGGTGCGTCCAGCTGAGCCGATCCCATGAGATCGCCAGCTGGTAAGATCGAGGAAAGAAATGACAGAAGGAACCGTGGTGGAAACGGCGGTGGATCGCGCCGAGAAGGTGTCGCTGCCGGTGACGGGCATGACCTGCGCCGCCTGCGCGCGAACGATCCAGGTGACGCTCGAAGACACCCGGGGCGTGCGCCAGGCCGACGTCAACTTCGCCACCGGCCGGGCCACCGTCGTCTTCGATCCGTCGGCGGTGAACCTCGACGGCCTGGTCGGGGCGATCCGCGACGTGGGCTACGACGTGCTGGACGAGCCGGACACCGGGGACGAAGAGGCGGTGGCCGACGCACAGGAACAGGCGCACCGCGCCGAGTACCGAGCCGCCCGCCGCAAGTTTCTCGTCGCCGTCGTTTTCGCCCTGCCGATCATGGTCATCGGCATGGCTCACCTGCAGGTCCCGGGGGTGAACTGGGTGCAGCTCGCCCTGGCCCTGCCGGTGATCTTCTACTCGGGGGCCCAGTTCTACCGCGGCGCGTGGGCCGCCGTCCGCCACCGCAACGCCGACATGAACACGCTCATCGCGGTGGGCACCGGCGTGGCGTTCGCCTACTCGGTGGTCGTCACGGTTGCCCCCGGCACCGTCATGCACCCCGTGCACGAAGGAGTGATGAGCCACGCCCCCGGCGTGTACTACGAGGTGGCGACGGCGATCATCGCGCTCGTCCTGCTGGGCCGGATGCTGGAGGCGCGCGCCCGCGGCCGCACCTCGGAGGCAATCAAGCGACTGATCCACCTGCAGCCGCGCACGGCGCTCGTCGAGCGCGGGGGCGTCGAGGTGGAGATTCCCGCGCGCGAGGTGCGCCGGGGCGACGTCGTGATCGTCCGGCCCGGCGAGCGCCTCCCGGTGGACGGCGAGGTGATCGAGGGCGCGTCGGCGGTGGACGAGTCGATGCTCACCGGCGAGTCGCTGCCGGTGGACAAGGCGCCCGGCTCGGCCGTCTATGGAGGCAGCGTCAACAGCACGGGCGGCTTCCGCTTCCGCGCCACGCGGGTGGGCCGCGAGACGACTCTCCAGCAGATCATCAGGCTGGTGCAGGAGGCGCAGGCGAGCCGCGCGCCGATCGCCCGGCTGGCCGACGTCATCTCGGGCTACTTCACCCCGATCGTCATCGCCATCGCCATCCTCACCTTCGTCATCTGGTTCGACGTGATGCCGGCGGGCAACCGCTTCACGCCGGCCCTGGTGAGCTTCGTGGCGGTGATGATCATCGCGTGCCCCTGCGCGATGGGACTGGCCACACCCACCGCGATCCTGGTGGGCACGGGCCGCGGCGCGGAGAAAGGGATCCTCATTCGCGGGGGCGAGATTCTCGAGCGCGCCGGCCACATCACCACCGTCGTCCTCGACAAGACCGGCACCATTACAAGCGGCCGCCCCGAGGTGACCGACCTGGTGCCGGCCCCAGGCATCGTCCCGGACGACCTGCTCGCGCTCGCCGCCTCCGCCGAACGGGCGTCGGAGCACCCGCTGGCGCAGGCGATCGTACGGGCCGCTGGTGAACGCGGCATCCCGCTGCGCCCGGTTTCCGAGTTCCGCGCGCTGCCGGGGCTGGGCATCAGCGCCGCGACCAGCGAGGGGCGGCTCGTCATCGGCAACCAGGGCCTGATGGACCGCGAGGGGATCGACACCTCGCCGCTCGCCGCCGAGATGGACCGCCTCGCGCAGCAGGCGAGAACGGTGATGTGGGCCGGGATGAACGGCCGCCTGGTCGGCCTGGTGGGCATGGCCGACACCCCGAGACCCGAATCGGCCGGGGCCCTGCGGCGGATGAAGGCGATGGGGCTCGAGCTGGTGATGATTACCGGCGACAACGCCGCGACAGCCAACGCCATTGCCGGCCAGGTAGCACCCGGGGGCGGGATCGACCGCGTCGTCGCTGGCGTGCTGCCCGAGCGGAAGGCCCAGGAGGTCAAGGCGCTGCAGGCGGAAGGACGCGTGGTCGCGATGGTCGGCGACGGGATCAACGACGCCCCCGCGCTCGCGCAGGCCGACGTCGGCATCGCGGTCGGGTCGGGGACCGACGTGGCCATCGAGGCCGCCGACATCACGCTGATGCGCAACGACCTGAACGGGGTGGCCGAGGCGATTCACCTCTCGCGCCGCACGCTGCGGGTGATCAAGCAGAACCTGTTCTGGGCGTTCATCTACAACGTGCTCGGCATCCCGATCGCCGCCGGCGCGCTCTACCCGTTCACCGGCTGGCTGTTGAACCCGATGCTGGCCGCCGCCGCGATGTCGTTCTCGAGCGTCTCGGTGCTGGCCAACAGCCTGCGGCTGAGAAGGGGGTGAGGGAAGACGGCCATGCTCGACAACACGCAGATCGTCGTCTCCGTGCTGGGCCTCGGCCTGATGGCGGGCGTCTTCTGGTTCTTCTTCGGGGGCAAGCGGAGGCGCCCGCCTTCACCGAACGCTCGCGTTGCTCGCGGCTACGGGCGGAAAGCCCCAGAGCCATGAGCCGTGAGCCCTTGTATAATCCCGCCGTGCCTTCGCGATGCCTGCCCGCGGCCTTCGCAGGCCCCGACGAGAGGTCGGCGGTGGCCGCGCGACTCTTCGATCGCGCGCAGGTTGGCGCGTGCGTCGCAGTGCTTGGCCCTGACGGCGCCGACCGCACGCTCGTCGTCAACACCCACCTGAAGCACATCTTCGGGTACGAGAGCAGCGTCCCCGAGTCGCAGGTCCTTCCCTTCGAGAGCGCCCGGTTCGTCGATCCACTGGCCCGCTCGAACCTGCTCGAGCGGCTCGGGCACGACGGGGCGGTCGCCGACTTCCTGGTGCGCGTCCGCCGCGTCGACTTCACCCCGATCTGGGTCGAGGTCACCGCCACGGCCGAGCGCCAGGACGGAGGGAGCCTGCTGGTGGAGGCGCTCGTCCGCGACGTCAGCGACCGCAAGAAGCTCGACGACCAGACGCGCGACCTGTACGGACAGCTGCTCCAGGCCGAGAAGCTGGCCTCGCTGGGCCCGACGATCTCGGGCATCGCCCACGAGCTGAACAACCCCCTGGCGACGGTCCTCACCTGGGCCGAGCGCCTCGCGCCCCGCCAGAAGGACGCCGACACCAGGCGCGGACTCGAGGTGATCCTCTCGGAGGCCGACCGCGCCGCCCGCATCGTCCGCAACCTGCTGACCTTCGCGCGCAAGCGCCACACCACCCGGACGATGGTCGACCTCAACCAGGTGGTGGGGGAGACGCTGGCGCTGCGCGCCTACGAACAGCGCGTCACCAACATCAACGTCATCTCGGCGCTCGCCGCCGGGCTGCCGCAGGTGTTCGCCGACCCGCACCAACTGCAGCAGGTGCTGCTGAACCTCGTCATCAACGCCGAGCAGGCGATGCTGGCCGCCAACGGGCGCGGCACGCTGGTCGTGCGCACCTGGCACGATGCCTCCACCGACACCGTCGTTCTCGAGGTCAACGACGACGGGCCGGGGATTGCCGAGGAGCTGCAGGCGAAGGTCTTCGACCCGTTCTTCACCACCAAGGAGGTCGGCAAGGGGACCCGCCTCGGCCTCACCGTCGCCTACGCGATCGTCAAGGAGCATGGGGGCCGCATCTGGGTGAGGGGATCGCAGGGGCAGGGGGCCTCGTTCTTCGTCGAGCTGCCCACCGGCGAGGCGCAGGTCGTGCGCGCGCCCCAGCCTCCCCCCGAGCAGATCCGCGCCGAGGTGCCGGCCGGGACGCGCGTGCTGGTGGTCGAGGACGAGGCGGCGCTGGCGGCGGCCGTCACCGAGGGGCTGAGCGACGCGGGCTTCGAGGTGGACCACGCCTCCGACGGGGAAGAGGCGCTGGCGCGCGTCGCGGCGCGCGCCTACGACCTGATCGTCTGCGACCTCAAGATGCCGCGCGTGGACGGGATGGAGTTCTACCGGGCGATCGCGACGGGCAACCCGGCGCTGGCCCGCCGCGTGATCTTCTGCACCGGCGACGTCGTGGGCGCCGATGCCGAACGCTTCCTCGAGGAGAGCGGCTGCCGCTGGCTCGCCAAGCCGTTCAGGCTCGCCGACTTGCTGCGGGCCGTCCGCGAGCTGCTGGCGTAGGGCAGCACCGTCGCCGCCACCGCCGGCAGCGGCTGGCCCACGGGACGCGCCGGCAGCGACGCCTTCGCGGGCACCGGGCGCGGCTCGAAGGGAAGCACCGGGCGCGGCGCCATGCGCGGACGCGGCGTCAGCACGGTGAGGATCGGCGGCTGCGACACCGGCTTCTCCTGCCGCTCGAGCGCCTGGCGAAGGCGCTGGATGGCGCGGGCGTGCAGCTGCGACACGCGCGACTCGTTCACCCCCAGCTCGGCCCCGATCTCCTTCATCGTGACCTCGCCGAAGTAGTAGAGCCCGATCAGCTTGCGCTCGCGCGCGGGCAGCGTGGCGATGGCGGCCCGAACCCGGTCCTGCACCTGGCCGCGCTCGAAGGCCGCGTCGGGCGCCTCGGGCTCCGAGGGCACCAGCACGGCCGGCAGCGACGCGTCGTCCTTGTGATCGTTCGAGGCGAGGGGCGAGGTGGACTCGATGGTGTTGATGCGCAGGATCGTGCGGTTGAGGCGCTTCTCGTCCGAGCCAACCTTGGCCGCCAGGTCGGCCACCGACGGCTCGTGCCCCAGCTCGCGCCGCAGCGACTCGCGGGCCGCCTCCAGCTCGCGCCGCTGGCGGCGGACGCCCCGCGGCCAGGCCTCGCGCCGAAGCGCGTCGATCATCGCGCCGCGCACCCGCCGCTCCGCGAAGGTCTCGAACTTGATGCCGCGCGACTCGTCGTAGCGCTGCGCGGCGTCAATCAGGCCGAGCACGCCGTCCTGCACGAGATCGCCGATGTCGATCGAGTGGGGCATCGAGGAGGCGAGCCTGCGCGCAAGCGCTTCGACGAAGGGAAGACCGGCCACCACGCGTCGGCTCTCGTTGGCGGGAAGCGGTGTGACGTGCATCGCGGCTCCTCGGGGCGGCGCCAGCCGGCGCCACTGAACGACTTCGGTTCGAGTCTCAGGCCGGGACGCCGTTCGGCCCCCCGGGTTTCGCAGACGAACCGAGCCATTCGCAACCCAAGTGCCAGAACGGAACAGCTTGGCCCCATCCGGCTCATCCGTGCGTCCGAAGGCGCGAAGCCGTTGAAACAAGGAGGGTTAGAAGTGACTCCGGCGGCCGCGCCGCCATCGGAGCCGGTGTGCAGATCTGTTGCAGGGCGTCAACATCTTGACGAACTAGCAGTTCTTGCGCGCCAATATTCTGACGCACCAGCAAGATCTGCAAGCGCCGCACGAAATCGCAATCGTGGTGTGATGTACGAACGGGGGGCCGTGGGGTGGAGCGGCGGCTGAAGGAAGAAGGACCTGCGCGGCCTGCCGCCGCCTGCTTCAGACCTGGAACCGCGACTGGATGTCGCTGACCCGCGATCGGATCGACCGGGCCGTGCCCATCGCGTCGAGGACGCTGGTCACCACCTGCGATGCGCGCGAGCGGCTGATCTCGTCGCCGGCCTTGGCCTCGAGCAGCTCGGCGTGCGACAGGATGATGCCCAGCTCGTTGTTCAGCCGGTGGAAGAGCGCCCCGAGGTCGCCGAGGTCGTCGGCGGGCATGTGCGCGAGCGGGGTGGGCTTCTGGAGAGACGGGTTCATGCCGCTATGCGACTCCGGGGGGCCTGCTTCACAGGGCTTATCGGGAGGTCCGCCGTTTCCCGTTAGGCCGGGATTGCAGGACGAGTGTACCGACATTTTTCCGTGCCGGGCCGCCCCGGCTGTGTCAAAATACTGGCGCCTACCTAAATGTCTGAAAATACAAAACATCTCCTGTACGTCGAAGACGAGGTGGCGCTGCGCCAGGTGGTGGCCGAGCGGCTGACCGAGCGCGGGTACGAGGTGGTCGAGGTGTCCAACGGCGAGGAGGCCCTCGAGCGGCTCGCGGAGTTCGCCTTCGATATCGTGATCACCGATCTTCGCCTGCCGGGCATCGACGGCGCGCGCGTCATCGAGCAGGCAATCGCCAGCTACCCCGACATCATCGGCATCATCGTGACCGGCTTCGGCACCGTGAAGGACGCGGTGGACGCCATCAAGCGCGGGGCCACCGACTTCATCACCAAGCCGTTCCAGTTCGAGGAGCTGATGCTGGTGCTCGACGCCGCGCTCGAGCAGCGGCGGCTGAGGTCGGAGAACGCCTACCTGCGGTCGCAGCTCGAGCAGCGGTACCGCTTCGAGGGGATCATCGGGCGCAGCCGCCCGATGCGAAACCTCTTCCAGCTGCTCGAGACCGTCGCGCCCACCAACAGCACCATCCTGGTCACCGGCGAGACGGGCACCGGCAAGGAGCTGGTCGCGCGCGCCATCCACCACAACAGCCCGCGCCGCGCCAGCCGCTTCGTCGCGCTCAACTGCAGCGCCATCCCCGAGACGCTGCTCGAGGCGGAGCTGTTCGGCCACGTGCGGGGCGCCTTCACCGGCGCCGTCGCCAACCGTCCCGGCCGCTTCGAGCAGGCCCACAAGGGCACCCTCTTCCTCGACGAGGTGGGGACGATGAGCATCGCGCTGCAGATGAAGCTGCTGCGCGCGGTGCAGGAGCGCGAGTTCGAGAAGGTGGGCGATTCGCGCCCCACCAAGGTGGACGTGCGGGTGATCGCCGCCACCAACAGCGACCTCGCGCAGATGGTGCGCGACGGGACGTTCCGCGAAGACCTCTATTACCGGCTGAACGTGATCCCGATCCACCTGCCGCCGCTGCGCGAGCGGCGCGAGGACATACCCCTCCTGGTTCAGCACTTCCTCGATCGGTTCTGCCGCGAGCTGGTGCCGTCGCGCCCGGCGCTCACCGTGTCGCAGCACGCGATGCGGCGGTTGATGGGGTTCTCGTGGCCGGGCAACGTGCGGCAGCTCGAGAACGCCCTCGAGCGCGCGGTCGCGCTGAGCGGCGGGCGCGATCAGATCGAGGTGGCCGACCTCCCGCCCGACGTGCAGGAGGTGGGCGGCGGGTCGATGCCCCAGGAGTTCGCGCTTCCCGAGGAAGGGATCGACTTCGAGGAGTACGTCTCGAAGGTGGAGCTGGATCTCATCAAGCAGTCGCTCGAGCGGACCGGCGGGAACAAGGGGCGCGCCGCGCAGCTGCTGAACCTCAAGCGCACGACGCTCGTCGAGAAGCTCAAGAGGCTCAACGAGTCGTAGCGGCCGACAAGGATCCTATGCCACCCCGTTTCGCCTTCTGGACGATCGTCATCGACGGCTCGCCCACGGCCTTTCGCGCGGCGAAGCGCGACGACCTGCTCCCCACGCTGAAGCAGCTGCAGGGGAGGAACCCGCACGCCGAGCTGAAGTGGTTCGCTCGCGGCAAGGTCTGGGAGTCGCCCGAGCAGGCCCGCGCCTCGCGCGAGCGTGGCGGCCCGCCGCGACGGGACTCTTTCGCGCACGGCGGCTCAGGCGGCGCCGGGGACGAGCGCCGCGGCAAGCAGTGGCGGCCGGGCGGCGAGCACCGCGACCCGCGCGAGAAGTTCAAGAAGGAAACCTACCAGGCGAGGAAGCGGCGCGAGAAGAAGGCAGCCGCGCTGGCCCGGCAGGGCGGGGCCGGGTTCCCGCCACCCGGCGGGAAGACTCACGGCGGCCGCGATCGCCGCGAACCGCAGGATCGCCCCTGGAAGCCGAATCGTCCGCGCGAGGGTCGCCCGCCGCAGGAACAGCCCTGGAGGCCGCAGCGCCCTCGTGAAGGCAGCCCGCCGCGAGAGCGGCCGGCAAAGCCGGAGCGGCCGCGCGAGGGCCGCCCGCCGCAGGAGCGGCCCTCGAAGCCGGAGCGCCCACGTGAAGGCCGCTTGCCACACGAGCGGCCGTGGAAACCGGAGCGCCCGCGGGAAGGCCGCCCGACGCACCAGCGGCCGTGGAAGCCGGAGCGCCCGCGGGAAGGCCGCCCGCCGCAGCAGCCGCCACCGGGAGGCGAGAAGCGGGGCGGCGACCGCCAGGGCCACGACCGGCCGCGCGGCGAGATGAAGCCGCGGGGAGCGAAGACCGAGTGGCGCCCGAAGGAACCGTGGCGACCCAAGGGTGAGTGGAAACCGAAGGGCGAGCAACCCAAGGGGGAGTGGAGGCCGAAGGGCGAGTCGCGGCCGCGGGGCGCGTGGCAACCCAAGGGGGAGTGGAGGCCGAAGGGCGAATGGAAGCCCCGCGGCACGGGCGCTGCGAAGCCGCGTCCCGACCGGTTCGCCGAACGGAACGCCGGGCGCGGCCAGGACCAGCCGCCTCCGCCGCGCACCGACGAGCCCCCTGTGACCCCTGAGCCCGAGCGGCCGCGCGGCCCCGACCGCCCTCCGGCCCCGAGCGAGAACCCCGCGCCGCCCAAGCCGGCGCCCGAGCGCATCGAGGTGGTGCCCGATCCACCCGAGCGCGCCCGCACCGCCCCGCCTCACAAGACGAAGCTGCCGCGGCTGAGAAAGCCGTAGGGGCGACCCTTGTGGTCGCCCTGCACGTGGCGGCGACCATTTGGGGGCGACCACGAGGGTCGCCCCTACGCTCCGGTCAACAGGTTCTTGATGCGGCCGAGCAGCGACGGGCCGTCAGCCGCGCGGCGACCGAGGCGGTCGAGCAGCTCGGCGATCGAGCTGACCGCCTCGATTCCCAGCCGCGCGGCGTTCGCCGCCATCGCGGGGCTGCCGGCACGGGCGACGAGCACCGCCCGCGCCGTCGAGTCAACCTTCACGTCGAGGCAGTTCTCGGGCCGGTCGTCCACCACGACGTCGAGGCCGAGCGCGGAAGCCACCTTCCCCCGCGAGCCCGACACCACGAAGACGCTGGGCAGCTCGAAGCCCTTCGCGCGCAGCCACCGCTGGCTCTGACGCTGCGTGGTGTCGCCCTCGGACGCGGGCCGCTGGGTCAGGAAGACCACCTCCCAGCCGCGCTCGCCGGCAAGCGCCCACAGCCGCGCCAGCACGCCCGGCTCGATCTCCCCCAGCGTCTCCCAGAAGTTCGGCGTGCGGAGCGCGGCCTGCCACACCATCGACTGCTGGCGCGGCGTCAGCGACCGCACGCGCGGCGGCGTGACCCGGTCCTCTGCCTCGTCCGGGCCGTCCTTGGCGGCCGGCGTGTCCGCCGGAGGGCGACCACGAGGGTCGTCCCTACGAACCTCGGCGGGCGGCCCCTCCGCCGGCGCCACCGCCTCGGGCTCGCCGCCGAACAAGGACCGGCTGATCTCCGCGAGCGTGGAGTCGAGGTCGGCCACGGTGCCGTCGAGGTCGAAGGCAATGCGAAGGGACACAGGAGTCAGGATTCGGGATTCAGGAGTCAGGATTCGTCACCGCCCTCGCTCCCCTCGGCGCCGCCCGCCATCTCCTCCTCGATCGCCTGGTCGATGTCGTCGCCGAAGTCCTCGCCCATCTCCTTGCCCATCCGCTTCATGAAACGGGCGACGCTCTGCGGGTCGTTCTCGTCCACGCCGGCCATCGCCGACGGGTCGGCCAGCGACTCGAGGCGCGCGTCCTCCGACTTCGGCGTGGCGAAGCGCGAGAACAGCTTTTCGAGGTTCGCGCTCCCGCAGCGCCGGCAGCGCACCTCGCCGATCCGCTCGCGCGACATCACGAGCGCGGTCGTCTTCCGGTGGCAGTCCCTGCACTCGAACTCGTAGATCGGCATCTCTCAATCCCGATTTGCACCAGCCCTTCGTACGCAACAGACGCACTTGTCCACGCACTTCACCCCGCCTGCCCGGTTTTAGTTAGCTGCTCGCTCTCTTCGAAGCGCCGTCCCGCTCGAAGCCGATGGCCTCGTCGATCGCCGTGAGGTCGGGCAGGCCGCAATCGATCCCCGCCGAACGTCCCTTCTCCCGGTGATTGTCGCTCTCGAGGCCCCAGCCGCGCCACCCGCAGGCGTGGCACCGGTGCGGCCGCTTGTTGGTGAACCCCTTTCGAAACCTCTCGAACCACCCGCGGGAGCGCGAACGGTGGATCCGCGTCGACCGGCACTTCGGACAAGACTGCACCACGATCTCCTTCAGCCACGATATCCGCAAAGTGAGAATGGAATCGGCCCTGGGGCTTCACCCGATTCCTCGATCGCCAGGCCTGCTGCCGTCGCTCCGGTGCAGCGCCACCGCGACGACGGCGGCCAGCAGCACGCCGTGGCCGGGGAGCCGCAGGCTGAACTCCACCGTCTCCTGCACCGCGATCGCCACCAGCGCCGTCGTCGCTCCCACCCTCAGCCAGTACGAGGTCGTGTCGTCTCGCGCCTCGCGGAAGCGGCGGCGGATCTCGCGGCCGAGCAGGATTATCGCGATGAGGGCGGGCAGGGCCAGCAGCAGGCCGCCGTCGGCCAGCAGCTGGAGGTAATCATTATGCGCCTCCATCGTGTGCGTCGTCATCTCGAAGGTCTGGTACACCTCCATCGCCTCGCTGAAGGTGTTCAGGCCGGTCCCCGTCCAAGGGAACGCCCGCACGACCCGCCACGCGTCGCCCCACACGCCCAGCCTCCCGTTGAGGCCGGTGCCCTGCAGGTCGGCGAACCGCGCGACGATCGCGTCGAGGCCGGCCCACCCGAGGCTCAACGCCAGCAGCACCGCGACGTACGACAGCGCGACGGCGCGGCGCGAGCCGCGCGACTGCCGCCGGATGACGAAGAAGGCCGAGAGCGCCAGCGCGGTCGCGAAGCCGCCAATCCCCGACCGCGAGAAGGTGAGGACGAGCGACACCCCCATCACAAGGACCGCGAGCCCCGCGAGCACGACGCGGCTGGCCTGCGGCGACGAGAACCACAGCACCCGCTCGCGCAGCGTCGGCCCTGCCCCGCGCATCCCGCGCGCCACCTGGCCGATGAACAGGCCGAGGCCGACCGGCAGCGCCAGCAGCATCCAGCCGGCGAAGTGGTTCCGGTTGAGGAACGGGCCGAACGGCGAGGCGTGGGCCGCGGGAACCAGCCCGTAGATCCGGCTCGACGCCAGCCCGCGTCCGCTCAAGCCCGACTGGACGATGCCGGTCAGGGCGAGGGCGAAGCCCACGGCGAGGAGGCCTCCGGCGAGCGTGCGCGCGCTTCGCCGCCCGAGGCCTCGCGCCGCGCCGAGCAGCAGGAGGGAGAAGCTGGCGAAGGCCGCGAGCCCGTAGCGGGTTGCTACAGGGCGGATCGACAGGGGGTGGGCGGTGACCACGTCGGGGTAGCCGACGACGTACTGGGTGAGGAAGGCGTGGGTGTTGGGACTGAGGCGCGCGAGCGTCGCCGCGTCGAGCGGGACCAGCTGAGCGGCGGCGGCCGCGGCAACCAGCGCCAGCCCGGCGGCGAGCGCGGCGT
>JARKSS010000096.1 GCA_029974175.1 Vicinamibacterales bacterium | reverse complement strand
GCAGACCTGGCGGATGCGCGAGCCGGTGATGTGGCTGATGGAGAAGATCACCGGCAACCGCAAGTCGTACGGCATGAACCTGGTCGGGGGCGTGCGGCGCGACATCCCGAAGGACGCTCATGCCGGGATCCTCCAGGTGCTCGAGGAGATCGAGCGCGAGTGGCGCCGCGTGATGGAGGCGGTGATCGAGGACACGCCGCTGCTGATGCGCCTGTCGAAGGTCGGCGTCCTCAGCACGCTGAACGCGCGCGAGCTGGGGTCGGTGGGGCCCACGGCCCGCGGGTCGAACCGCCCGATTGACGTGCGGATCGACCATCCCTACGCGGCCTACGACCAGGTGCCGGTGCGCGGGGTGTGGAAGGAGACGTGCGACGCGGCCGGCCGCACGCTCGTGCGCCTCGAGGAGGTGCTCGAGGCGATCCGGCTGGTAAGGCAGCTGCTGGTCGAGATGCCCGAGGGCCCCCTCCTGCACACCTTCGACGAGCCGCTGCCGCCCGGCCGCGAAGGGATCTCGGCGGTCGAGGCCGGGCGCGGCGAGGTGATCCACTACGTGATGACCGGCGAGGACGCGCGGCCCTACCGGTGGCGCGTGCGCGCTCCCACCTACGCGAACCTGCAGGCGCTGGCCGCCTCGCTGCAGGGGATGCGGATTGCCGACGTGCCGATCACGCTGGGCAGCATGGATCCCTGCTTCTCGTGCACGGAACGGATGCAGGTGCTCGACGTGCGGTCGGGCGAGGTGCGCGTCTTCGGCCCGGGCGAGCTGAAGGCGATGGCCCGCGATGCCCACCGCGGGAGGCGGCGGCGATGAGCGGGAACACCGCGCTCTCGGTGCTCGGGGCGCTCGCCTGGCTGGCGCTCGTGCTGTTCGCGGCGCCGCTGGTCGAGGGGGTCATGAGAAAGGTGAAGGCGGTCGTCCACTCCCGCCAGGGGCCGCCGGTCGTGCAGCCGTACCTCGACCTGGCGAAGCTGCTCGTGAAGGAAGACCTGGCGGCGGCGCCCGGGATGGCCGCGCGGCTTGCGCCCCCCGCCGCTTTCGCGTGCATGTTGGCCGCCGCCTTCCTCGTTCCGTTCGGCGTCGCGCCGCCGGCGGCCCGCGCCGGCGACCTCTTCGTCTTCATCTACCTGGTCACGCTCTCGTCGGCCGCGGTGATTTCGGCGGGGCTGGCGCACGCGAGCCCGTTCTCGCACCTGGGCAGCAGCCGCGAGATGCTGATGGTCATCAGCGCCGAGGCGGTGATCGTCATCAGCCTGATTGCCCGCGCGGTGGCGGGCGGCGGGGCGCTGCCCGCCTCTATGGTTCCCGCCGGCCTGCGCTTGTCGGCCCTGGTCGCGACGGTCTGCTACCTCCTCGCGATGCAGGCCCTGCTCGGCAAGCTGCCCTTCGACATCCCCGAGGCCGAGCAGGAGCTGATGGAGGGCCCCTTCATCGAGTACAGCGGCCCGTCGCTCGCGCTGTTCAAGTGGACCTTCTACATGAAGGGGCTGGTGTTCGGCGCCTTGTTCTTCCACCTGTTCGTCGGCTGGCCCCTCGTCTCGGGATGGGGCGCCGCGGGCGCCGTCGTCAACATCGCCGTCACCTTCGCTGCGGTGCTCGTGCTCGGGCTGGTGGTGGTCCTGATCGATGCCACCAACCCGCGGCTTCGGATCGATCAATCGCTTCGCGTGTTCGGCGTGCTGATCGGCGTGGCGGCGCTTGGCGCCGGCCTCGCGGCACTTGGATGGTGATCCATGTCCACGGCTGAAACCACAAAGGACACAAAGGACACGAAGGCGTGTCACGCCGCCCGTGACGGTCTTCGGGCGGTCGGCCACTTCGTGGCCGGCCGCGGGGCGGCGCGGACCGGGTGCCCGCAAGCAAGCTGTCAGCGTCCTGGCTTGTTTGCGGACACCCGGCCCGCGTCGCCGCCGGCCCCGAACGGGACCGCCGAAGACCATCAGAAGGGCGGCCCCTTCCTTTGTGTTCTTCGTGTTCTTCGTGGTTGATCCCGTGATTGTGAGGCGCGCATGGCTCCTTTGAGGTTCCTTCGCGCGAAATATCGGGAGGCGCGGCTTTGCCTCTCGGCCGGCCGCGTCACGCTGCCGTCTCCCTACGAGGCCGCCGACCCTCCGCCCGGCTTCCGGGGGCTGCCCTCGGTGGACGCCTCTCGCTGCATCGGGTGTGGCGGCTGCGCGAGCGTGTGCACCCCGGGCCTCATCGCCATCGACGACGACGGGCCTCACGCGCGGTTCACCTGGTCGCTTGCGCGCTGCATCTACTGCGGGCGCTGCGCGGAGGTGTGCCCCGAGGAGGCGGTGACGATGAGCCCGACGTTCGAGACCGCGACCAGCGACATCTCGGCGCTGACCATGACGGTGGACGTGTTCATGGGGTCGTGCAGCCGGTGCGGCCGGTGCTACGGGACGCAGACGCCGCTCGACCCGCCGCACCCGCGCGCCCACCACCAGGCACGGGTTGCAGCCATCTGCGACCGCTACCGGGAGGCTGCGTCATGATGACCGCCGAGGGCGCGCTGCTCGTCTTCGTCCTTTCGCTGTCGGCGATGGTCTTCGCGGTATTCGCCGTGGAGACGCGTGCGCTCGTGACGTCCACTTACTGGTACGTCGCGCACAGCTGCTGCCTCATCTTCATCTACGTCGCCTACGGCCTCTACGCGCGGAACCCGTACCTCTTCATCTGGGCCGGTCTATGCGGCGTGAACACGTGGATCCTGCCGTTCCTGGTCGGCGGCCTTCGATACACGGCCAAGCGGGTCCCGCGCGACGAACGTGCAACCAGGCTGCCCACCGCGATCTTCGCCGTTACTGCGGTGGCGGCCGTGCTGGCCGTCCGCGCCTACTCGAGCCTCACCCTGGTTCCCGCCGGCAGCCCCATCGACAACCTCGATCGCGAGGTGGGGCTGAACCTGCTGGCGGCTGTGCTGCTGTTCGCCTACGGGATCATCGTGCTGCTGACCCAGCGGCATCTTTTCAAGCTGGCGATCGGCCTGCTGGTCATGACGGCGGGGGCGCACCTGACGCTCGTGCAGATGGCCCCGGGGTTCTTCACGATGGTCGAGATCGAGGTGCTCACCAAGGTGATGGGGACGGTCTTCGCGATGCTCTACGCGGCCCGCCTGCTTGCCGAGCGGTACCTGACGGCCGACACCGCGCTGCTGCTGGCCGGGCCCGAGGGGCATGGGGAGGAGGAGGCCCAGCCCGGCGGGGCCTCCCCGGCTGGCCGGGCCGAGCACGCGGGGGTGCTGTGATGACCACGGAGACTTCACTCCTGCTGCCGCTGATCCCGTTCGTGCCGCTGCTGGCCGCGCTGTTCGTCGCGCTCGGCGAGACCGAGGAGGGGGGGCGCCAGGCAGCCTTCGTCCTCGGCACCGTGCCATCGTTCGTGCTCGGCGTGATCCTGGCCGTGCAGACGGTTGCCGGCGGGCCGGGCGGGCGTCCGCTGATCCTGACCGCGTGGGGCGGCTTCCTCTACGCCGACGTGCTCTCGGCGCTCCTGGTGTGCTGCACCTTCCTCGTCGTGGCGGGGGTGGGCATCTTTTCGTTCGGTTACCTGCGGCACGACGCCGAGCGCGGCCTGGTCACCGGGGCGGGCTCGAAGCTGTACTACTTCCTCCTGCTGGTCTTCTCGGCGTTCATGGCCTGGACGCTGATCATCAGCCACCTCTTCTTCATGTTCCTCGTCATCGAGATCGCCACCATCGCCGTGTCGTTCCTCGTGGCGACCTACAAGACGAAGTACGCGCTGATTGCCTCCTTCAAGTACAACCTGCTGGTCGTGATGGCGATGCTCTTCGCCGTGATGGGGGCGGTCTTCATCTTCGCCCGCATGACCACCGTGGACCCGACGCTCTCGCGCATCCACGTGCTCGAGATGGGGAAGCTGACCTCGCTGCTGCCGGCCTCGCTGGCGCTGACGATCGTCGCCTGTTTCGTGTGCGCCTTCGGGACCAAGGGCGGCATGATGCCGTTCCACTCGTGGCTGCCCGACGCCCACTCCGAGGCGCCCGCCCCGATCTCGGCGCTCCTCTCCGGGCTCGTGGTCGTCGTCGGCCCCTTCGGCTTCGCGCGGACCGTCACGCTGTTCGCCCCGCACTACTCGCAGGTCGTGGTGCTGGCGGCCGCGCTCGGCGGCGCCTCGATCGTGATCGGCATCCTGCTGGCGCTCGTGCAGGACGACCTGAAGCGCCTGCTCGCCTACTCGACCATCAGCCAGGTGGGCTACGTCTTCATCGGCATCGGCCTGGGGACCTACCTCGGTGTCTACGGCGGGCTGTTCCACGCCGTCACCCACCTGCTGGCGAAGGCGCTGCTCTTCTTCTGCTCGGGGGCGATCATCTACCGCCTCGGCCTGCGCCGGATCTCGGACCTCGGCGGCCTGTCGCGCAAGATGCCGCTCACCGCCGCCTGCTTCTTCGCCGGGTGCCTGTCGATCGGCGGCCTCCCGTTCTTTGCCGGCTTCCCGAGCAAGTACACGATCGTGCTGGCGCTGGCGAAGGCGCAGCTCTGGTGGGCGCTGGCGATCACGGCCTTCGCCGGAACGCTGACGCTGGCGGGCCTGGTGTGGGCCGGCTACCGGGTGTTCTGGGGAGAGGAGTCGCCGAAAGTTGCCGCGCTTCCGGCGGGCGGCCGCGAGCTGCCGCTCTCGATGACGGCGCCGATGCTCGCGCTGGGGGCGGCCGTCGTCCTGCTCGGCGTCTACCCCCAGGCGCTCTACCCGGTGCTCGACGGCAGCGTGCGATCGATCCTCGGCCTGGTTTCCCTCGAGGTGGCACCATGAGAACCCCGGCCGCCGTGCTGCGCGGGCTGTTCCTTCGCGCCTTCCCCAAGTCGCTCTGGGTCTATCACTGCAACGCGGGCGCCTGCAACGGCTGCGACATCGAGGTGATCGACGTCCTGACCCCGTACTACGACGCCGAGCGATTCGGCATCAGGCTGGTGGGGTCGCCCCGGCACGCCGACGTCCTCCTCGTCTCGGGCCCGGTGACGCGGCAGGTGCTGCCCCACCTGGTGCGCCTCTGGGAAGCCGTCCCCGAGCCGAAGCTGGTGTTCGCGATCGGCGGCTGCGCCTGCGGCGGCGGCATCTGGCACGACACCTACTCGGTGATCGGCGGCGCCGACAAGGTGCTGCCCGTCAACTACTACATCCCTGGCTGCCCGCCGCGCCCCGAGGCCATCGTCTATGGCGTCGCGCTGGCGCTGGGCCTGGTCCCGCAGAAGGTTGCCGCCCGCCACCTCTCGGACGGCTTCCTGGAGGAATACCGCCGCCTGAACCCGACCCTGCCGGCCGAGGCGCCGTGAACAGGGATCGGGGATCAGGGACCAGGGATCAGGGATCCTGATTCCTGATCCCTGAATCCCGAATCCCGAATCCTGATCCCTAATCCCTGACCGTGATATCGTCCCGTGCCAGGACGCAGTGGCCCTCGCGGAGGTTTCGATGCGATCGGTTGTCCTGGCAGCAATCATGACGTGTCTGGCCGGTGCCCCCCTGTATGGGCAGGGGGCACCTGGCGGGTCTTCTTCGGTGAGGTGGTTCAAGGGAAACACTCACGCCCACACCCTGAACAGCGACGGTGACAGCACGCCGGACGACGTGGTGCGTTGGTACCGTGAACATGCATACCACTTTCTCGTGGTGACCGACCACAACGTGGTCACGCCGGTGGACGGCCTCAACGCGGTCTTCGCGTTCGAGAACCGGTTCCTCGTCATCCCGGGCGAGGAGATCTCCGACGTCGTCCCGAGCGGGACGAGCGACGCTCCCGGCATCCCGGTGCACGTCAACGCGCTGGGGGCCCGGACGGCGATTCCTCCTGCCGGGGGCGCGACGGTGGCCGAGGCGCTGCGGCGAGACGTCGCCGCGGTGGAAGCGGCCGGCTTGCCGGCACAGATCAACCACCCGAACTTCCAGTGGGCGATTGCGCAGGTCGATCTGCCGCCATCGTCGCGACCGCTGCTGCTGGAGATCTTCAACGGTCATCCCCAGGTGAACAACCTCGGCGGCGACGGCTCGCCGGCGGCCGAGGAGTTGTGGGACGCCTGGCTCTCGGCCGGGCGAAAGGTCTTCGGCGTGGCGAGCGACGACACGCACCACCTCAAGCGGCCGTGGGACCGGCGGGCGGCCAGCCCGGGCCGCGGTTGGGTCGTCGTGAGGGCGGCTGCGCTCAGCACCGATGCCATCCTGGGGGCGCTCGGACGGGGCGAGTTCTACGCCAGCACGGGCGTGGAGCTGAGCGACTGGCAGATCACTTCCAAAGGCGTGTCGGTCGCCGTCGCGGCGCGGCCCGTGGACGCGACGCGGTTCCGCATCGAATTCATCGGCAAGGGCGGCCGGCTGCTGCGCCGGACCGACGGTCCCACCGGTTCGTACGAGTTCGCGGGCGACGAGGGTTACGTCCGCGTCAGGGTCACCGACTCGAACGGGCAACGGGCGTGGACGCAGCCGGCGTTCCTCGCGGATGCGCCCAAGCCCTGAATCCTGATTCCTATTTCCGCTTCTCGCGGGCCAGCGCGCGGTAGTACTCCTCGACGAGCGCGCGGTACTCCGGGGGAACGTCCTCGCTGGCCGACAGCAGCACCTCGCCTCCCTCGTCGAGGCGCCGCCGCAGGTCGAACTCGAGACGCCGGAAGCCCTCCACCAGCTGGGCCTGCAGGCGCGCCAGGGCGGCCGGGTCGTCGTAGAGGCCGTCCTGGTCGAGCGCGCGCAAGTCGCGGATGAGCGCGTCGAGAGCGCGGGGATCCAGTCCCAGGGCGCGCATCTCGCGCCGCAGTTGTTCGGCCTCGGCACCGCGCTCGCGCGCCTCGCGGCGCAGCTGCCGCGCCTGCTCGGGGCTCAGGCGGC
>JARKSS010000091.1 GCA_029974175.1 Vicinamibacterales bacterium | reverse complement strand
GCCGCGCGGCCAGGCGCCGCGCCCGCGCGCGGGCGGCCGGCGCAAGCCCCCCTCCACCGCCGGCACCCTGCTGCGCCTGGTGATGCAGCACCCGACCTGGGCCGCGCGCATGCCGGTCGGCCTGGTGCCCGACGACAGCCCGGAAGGCCTCGCGCTGATCGCGATCATCGACCTCTGCAGCCTCGGCGAGCCGATCCCCTCGGGCGGACTGGGCGCGCTGATCGAGCGCTTCCGCGAGACACCCCACGCCGAAACCCTCTCACGTGTCGCCGCGGAACTCGTGGAGGCGGAATTCGACGAAGCGGTGGTCGAGACGCTGTTCGAGGACGCCCTGCGCAAACTGCAGATCGACGGCGTCGGCAAGGAGATCACCGCCCTGCTACAACGGGATCGTGAGCAAGGCCTGGACGCCGCCGGCCGCCATCGCCTCGGAGAGCTGCTGCTCGAGAAGCGGAACCTCGCGAGCAGCGGCAAAGTCTCAGATTTATAGTACAATTTCGGGTTTCCCCATTTTCTTACACCCTCACTTGAGGAGTGCTATGGCACGCGAAAAAGCCAAGGACCCACGCAAGGACGCCCCCGCGAAGGGCCGCCCTGCCAAGGCCAAGGACAAGGCAGCCCCGGTGGTCGAAAGCCCCGCCGCCACCCCGCTCGACGCGGAGGTGCGCCGCACCCGGCTGAAGACGCTGATCACGCTCGGCAAGGAACGCGGCTATCTCACCTACGCCGAGATCAGCGACCACCTCCCCGACGATGTGGCCGATGCCGAGCAGATCGAAGGCATCATCGCCACCTTCAACAACATGGGCATCCAGGTCTATGACGAGGCGCCGGCCGCCGAAGACCTGCTCATGTCGGACAGCGTCGCCACCAACGTGGACGAGGACGTCGCCGAAGAGGAAGCCGAACAGGCGCTGTCCTCGGTCGACTCCGAATTCGGCCGCACCACCGACCCGGTGCGCATGTACATGCGCGAGATGGGCACGGTCGAGCTGCTCACCCGCGAGGGCGAGATCGAGATCGCCAAGCGCATCGAGGACGGCCTCAAGCACATGGTGCAGGCCATCTCCGCCTGCC